>NZ_JBRCAD010000188.1:0-5479 GCF_053493415.1 Trichothermofontia sp.
GGGGTGAAGGCGAGGGTGGGGACAATGTAAAGAAAACTGTCACATCTGCATGGTCGCACCCCGATCGAGCGGACACTGGGGATGAGAACGCAGCCAAATTAGATTGCTCGCAATTAGACTTTTAGACTTGCACTTGCAGACGAGAACGCATCATGTCGGACAATTTCAGAAGCCAGGTCATTACCCAGGGCGTGCAACGATCGCCCAACCGCGCCATGCTCCGGGCCGTGGGCTTTGGCGACGATGACTTCAGCAAGCCGATCGTGGGGATTGCCAATGGCTACAGCACGATCACGCCCTGTAATGTGGGCCTGGATGATTTAGCCAAGCGGGCCGAAAAGGGCCTTAAACAGGCGGGCGCGATGCCCCAGGTCTTTGGCACGATTACGATCAGTGACGGGATTTCGATGGGCACGGAGGGGATGAAGTATTCCCTGGTGTCGCGGGAGGTGATCGCCGACGCGATCGAAACCGTCTGCAATGGGCAAAGTATGGATGGGGTGTTGGCGATCGGCGGCTGTGACAAAAATATGCCGGGGGCGATGATTGCCATTGCCCGCATGAATATCCCGGCGATCTTTGTCTACGGCGGCACGATTAAGCCGGGACGCTACAACGATCGGGATTTGACGATCGTCAGCGCCTTTGAAGCCGTTGGTCAATACAGTGCCGGGAACATCAGCGAGGCGGAACTGTTGGGGGTGGAGCGCAATGCCTGCCCAGGGGCCGGGTCCTGTGGCGGGATGTACACGGCTAATACGATGTCTTCGATCTTTGAGACGATGGGGATCAGCCTGATGTATTCCTCTACGATGGCGGCGGAAGATGAGGAAAAGGCCGATAGCACAGAAGCATCCGCCAAGGTCCTCGTCGAGGCGATTCGGCAGCAAATTCGGCCCCGCCAACTCCTGACCCGCAAGGCATTTGAAAATGCGATCGCGGTCGTGATGGCCGTGGGTGGCTCCACCAATGCGGTTTTGCACCTGCTGGCGATCGCCCATGCGGCGGAGGTGCCCCTCAGCCTGGATGATTTTGTCGCTATTCGCGATCGGGTGCCCGTCCTCTGTGACCTCAAGCCATCGGGCCGCTACGTTACCACCGAGTTTCACCAAGCTGGTGGCGTGCCCCAGGTGATGAAAATGCTCCTCGCCAATGGTCTGCTCCACGGCGACGCCCTGACGATTACGGGCAAAACGATCGCCGAACAACTGGCTGACATTCCCGCCGAACCCCCAGCCAATCAGGACGTGATCCGCCCCTGGTCCAATCCCCTCTACCCCCAGGGCCACCTGGTGATTTTGAAAGGCAATCTGGCTACCGAGGGCGCAGTGGCGAAAATTTCTGGCGTGAAGAAGCCTAGCATGACGGGACCGGCACGGGTGTTTGAGTCTGAGGAAACCTGCTTGCAGGCAATTCTGGCTGGGCAGATCAAGGCCGGGGATGTCATCGTGGTTCGCTATGAAGGTCCCAAGGGTGGACCCGGTATGCGGGAAATGCTGGCCCCCACTTCGGCGATTATTGGCGCTGGCCTAGGGGATTCCGTGGGCCTGATCACCGATGGACGCTTTTCCGGGGGGACCTATGGCCTTGTTGTCGGCCATGTGGCGCCAGAAGCTGCCGTGGGGGGGACGATCGCCCTAGTCCAAGAGGGAGACTCGATCACGATCGATGCCAATGCACGCCTGTTACAGATCAATCTGTCCGAGGCGGAACTGGCCCAACGGCGGGCCAACTGGCAAGCCCCTCCGCCTCGCTATACCCGTGGGGTTCTGGCCAAGTACGCCAAGCTCGTTTCATCCAGCAGCCAGGGAGCCGTGACCGACGCCAATTTGGGCTAAGTGCCAGTGGGATAGCCCTCTAGCCTGTCTCTAGGCTAGGTAATACGGATGCCCAAAGGAAATCGTTGGGGTTTACGAAACGTCCAGGCTAAACAGCCATCCGCCTCTAATTGTGGGATTGGAGGCGGGACGACGAGCGGCAGCAATTGGACGACAAAGTTGAGGTAGCGATCGCCCTCCTCTAGGGCTTGGTGATACTGCTGGCGTTCCGCCTCGGTTGCGGCATAGTCTTCACCCAGCCAATCGGGCATGGGTTCACTGGGGCGAGTACGCTGGAAATAGTCAAGGGGATTTTCCGGTTCAATACCGGCTGTTGGCTCGAAGAGTTGAGGGTTTTCAATTTGCCCCCAGCCCGTTGATAAATCGCCCGGTGGATAGGCATAGACGGTAACGGTATATCGTCCCGGCGGGACCTCGACATAAAGTTGTAGCGTGTCGTGCGGATCGGTCTCTGTGAAGGCAGGTACTTCTACGTCAGCATCGACAATACCAGAGATGACTAATTGTCCGGTGGGTAAATGCAGTTGCCAAGCTGCCCGTGCCGTCCAATCTTCTTGTTGCCGTTCGTCTAATTCTCCCAACACCACCTGGGTTGTATAGCCATCATCTTGATATAAGCTCATGGGCATAATGGCATGACGATCGAGAATGAGTTGCCGCACGGTGTCGATGTCAATTTTAATCACATTGCCTTCCTTGTGAAACCAGGCTTGGCAAAATGTCTCATAGGCATCCAGGGAACCGACCCAAATCATGCAGCCCGCTTCCCAAAAACTGAACGTTACCCGATCGCCAGTTTGCAACATATTTTGTTTGGCTCCTATATTGAGCGGTATTTTGACTATTTAGAATTATCCTGGCGATCACGGGCAACCGCTGCTGCGATGGCCGTCACGATGCGATCGCGATCCACACAGGGATTCGCGGCGACGGCTCTGGCCCAAGTTTCACCCCCCAGGACACAGGTAGAGAGCATCCCCGCTGGGGTCTGGGCAATGAAGTCGGGGGTGGTTATCCCGAGCGGACGGAAAACGGTAATGCCTGTTTGGGGACGGTGCCACAGTTGCAGGCGATCGTGGGCCGTGATGGCATCAGCCAGGTACTCGGCAACATCCATGAGGCGATCGAGACGGTTGGCCAACCCCGAGCGTCCCCAGGCCAGGAGCGTCGCCAGCAGGGGAATCGCTGCCGCCGATCGTGATCCCTGAACACCAATATTGGGTTTGGCCAGATAGCCACTCCCAAAGCTGATGGCGGCGTTGGCGGTGGCCAGATCCCGGAAAAGGATCAGGGCCGAATCCTTGGGTTGAAACAATAGCTTGTGGGCGGAAACGCTCACCGAGTCGGCGTGTTCGATCCCGTTCAGGCGATCGGCGTAGGTGGGACTGAGGCGCAGTGGACCAGCCCAGGCCGCATCGACATGGGTCCATTTAGCCGTACCCGCCAGGGAGAGGGGGTCGATCGCGCCGGTGGCCGTGGTTCCTGCCGTGAGGACGAGGCAGGCATCGGCGAGGGCGGGCAGGTGTTGGACATCCAGGCGTCCGTGGCGATCGGTCGGCACCTGGATCAGGTCCAGGCCTAGTAAACGACAGGATTTTTCGATACTCAGGTGGGCCACTTCCGAGGCGACCACGGTGCGCACCCCCGCCGCATCGCGAGCCGCCCAGAGTCCCGTGAGGTTGGCCAGGGTAGAACCTGCACAGAAGTGTCCCCCGGCCATGCCGAAGTAGGGCGTGAGCCAGTCCAGGACGATCGCCTCGGCCTGCGTTGCAAAGGGGGCGGTCATGTCATGGAGCAGGTTTTGATTCAGGCTGGCGTTCCAGAGGGACATGGCCCAGGTAATCCAGGGGGTAGGGGGGTCCATGTGGGCAAAGCTCGTGGGCGCATCTAGGTGGGCGGCTGTTCCCAGGACATGACCCGCTAGGCGCGCGATCGTCCGTTGTTCCCCAATCCCTACTTCTGGGAGTTGCCGGGGAAGATCGCCCGCCGTGCCCGTTTGCCCCTGGAGATAGGCGAAGGCGAGGGCAAGGTCGGGGTGGGCGGTAAAGCTAGGGTCAGGGCAATCCATGTGTCGGTGTTAGCAAGGGTGGGAATCCGTAATTTAACCTGAATTGGCTCATGTGCTGATATCAAACTTTATGCCGGGAGCATTCATATAGCCTCTCAGGTGATGGATATGCATGGGGTGGGCGCAGGCTAGCAGCTTTTACCACCATCCTGCACAAACCATTTGGGATTGCTATACAGCCGTTCCCGCTCGAATGAAGTACGGTCACGCCTTGTAAACCAGGGGCTTAAGCCCCTGGTCTGTACCTCATCCAGTATGGCAGTGCTGTATTTCTGTGGGTATCGACTGCGCTTTCAGGTAAGCCATGATTTCCCACCCAAGCGGGCCGTTTCCCGGTCACACCCAAAACGCTCAGGCATGGCCCAGAAAGCAACCCGGCTTCGGCAGGGACACGAGTCCTCACCGCTTGGTTTTTGGTTTAAGGATTGGGGTTAGGACCCGTTAAAACCGATCGCCGATCGTCACAATCACCGACGTATCCCCTTCATTCGTTAGGGCAAACTCTAGGCGACCCAGGCCCCATTGGGTTTCTGTTTGCAGGCCGAACCCAAATCCAAAGCCATCACCCGGTTTGTTCCGTACCTCGGCTGGCCTGCCGATCACCTCATCAGCAGTCCCTAAATCACTCGCAAATTCTGTAAAGAGCGCCCCGCGAATAGGAAACTCCCGCGAGAACAGCGTGAGATCGAACATGGGGAACCGATATTCCACTGCCCCCTGGACAAAGCTACTTCCCGTACTAATCCCGCCGCCATCCCAACCGCGTACTGAACTGCTGCCCCCCAAATTAAAGGCCTCATAGGGTGGCACATTCCCCAATATCGTCCCCCCTTGCACATCAACAATAAAGGTTTTGGGACCTGGTTGGAAGCCAAAAAATTCCACTGGCAGGTATTGGGTATAGCGGGCATTCAGCCGCGTGAAGGTAACACTATCCTGACCGATCGTGAACCCCTGATCGGCCCCGACACGTAGCATCGATCCTTCGCGGGGGAACTGAGCCTGGTGGAGATTATCCCGCACTAGGGCAAAATCCAGGGTGACCACGTCATCCATCCCATCGGCATCGACGGTTACCCGGTTGCCCTCCTCATCCCTGGACACCGCCCCACTCCCAAAGGCATCCGGTCGCACCGACACCTGCTGATAGCCCACCCCAAACGCCCCATTGATTTTGGCGCTGATCGGGAAGTAGGTTTCCATTCCGCCCCCGATCCGCTGCACCCAGGCCGTCTCGCCACCGGGCAAGTCCACCTCCCGATCGCCCCCTCGGAACGCTGGCGACCAGGACGTTTGAACGGCAAAGTTTACCCCCAGCCCTTGATGGGCCGCATTGAGTTGGGTGAACCCCGCATCAAAGGCAAAAATATGCTCTCCCCCCTCCAGAACCAGCGCCAGGTTACGGGTAGCCGATAGGGCATGGGCGAAACGCACAATCCCTGCTAGTCCCGTACTTTTAGTGGGGGTTTGCACGATCGAGGCTCGTGCCGAACCGGGCAGCACCGTTGGCAAGGGGAAACCGGGCGCGAAGTCAAAACTTAAGGCCCGGGGACGCGGAAAATCGGCACTGGTG
>NZ_JBRCAD010000189.1:0-44613 GCF_053493415.1 Trichothermofontia sp.
CCCTACCGCCCCCCCCTCCCTACCGAGCCTGTCGCTGCGCGATCGTACTTTCGTGTGGGGCCAACGCACTTACCTGATGGCGGTGTTGAATGTCACGCCAGATAGCTTCAGCGATGGCGGCCAGTTTAATTCTCTGGAAACCGCTGTTAGCCAAGCCCACCGGCTGGTTGCAGCAGGGGCCGATATCCTCGATATTGGCGGCCAATCGACCCGACCGGGGGCGGTGACCGTTACTGAAGCCGAAGAGCTAGCGCGGGTGATCCCCGTGATAACAGCCCTGCGATCGGGCTGGGGGGACTATGAACCGCTCAGTCTGCCAATTTCCGTTGATACCACCCGTGCCAGTGTGGCCCAGGCCGCGATCGCCGCTGGGGCTGATCTCATCAACGACATTTCGGCGGGCACCTTTGACGACCAGATGCTGGCCACCGCTGCGGCTTTACAGGTGCCGATCGTCCTGATGCATCTCCGAGGCACCCCCCAAACTATGCAACAGTTAACGGATTATCGTGACTTAATCGGTGAGATCACGATGTTTTTAACAACCCAGGTGGCAGCCGCCCAGGTCGCTGGGATGCCGGGTTCCCACCTCATCCTTGACCCAGGGATCGGGTTCGCCAAAACCGTTGAACAAAATGTACACATCCTGCGCCAATTGCCCCAGTTACGCGCTCTTGGCTATCCTCTCCTGATCGGCCCTTCGCGGAAAAGCTTTATTGGCCACCTTCTTAATGAACCCGATCCCCAACAACGGGATTGGGGAACCGCTGCCGCCTGTTGTGCCGCGATCGCGGGTGGCGCGGATCTGATTCGTATCCACGACTGCCAAGCCATGCAGGCGGTCTGTCGGGTTGCGGATGCGATCTGGCGACGGTGAACCCAAGGGGCATCACACCCCTGCCGCCCCACTTAGGCTTCAGGCGTCATGCCCCGCGTCAAGGCCCAAGCGCAATCTTTACAGCCGTTCCCTCCCGCATGCAGTCCGGTCAAGCCTGGTCAACCAGGGGCATAAGCCCCTGGTCTGTACCTCACTCAACGAAATATGGAAGTGCGGTAGTGTTAATCTTCCGGGGCATTAGGGTCAATCGCTAGGAGCGCTCCACCTCAATCATGGCTGCCGAGGCCAGACAGGGAGCCAGCTTCTAGGTTTAGGGAAACCCCTAGCCGTTGCGAGAGCCACACTTCAAACGATCGCATCGGCGAGCGGCGCAGGGCTTCCCCCGGATCAACCATTGGTTCGACCAAAATGGTAAACATGCCCAAGCGATTCCCCGCCAGCACATCGGTGAACAGGCGATCGCCCACCATTGCGACCTGCTCCACGGGCAAATCCATTGCCTGCACGGCCTGCCGTAACTTCCGTCGCGACGGCTTCGTGGCACCCAGGGAGTAGGGAATATCGAGGGCTTCCCCAATCCGCCCAATGCGGGCGGCATTCAGGTTATTGCTCACCAACCACAGTTTGAGGTGGGGGCGTAGGGACGCGATCCAAGCTTGTAAGGCATCCGAGGGATCAGTAGACTGGAAAGGAACCAACGTATCGTCTACGTCCAGGATCAAGCCCTTGAGTTGATATTGGCTCAAGCGATCGAGGCTCAGTTGGAGGATAGTCCCTCCCAAAACCAGGTCGGGTTGTAACAGTGCGCCCCAGGTCATAAGCTCTGTGGGGAAATTTTCCAGCAGGTAAGTCAGCGGTATCAATGTCTAGTGTTGCACATTGCCCGGTGTTCCTGGCAGGGACCCGGTGATTAGAGTTGCACACACGGCCTAAGCTGGATACCACTTCCCCGGCTGTCGTCCGCCTCATTCCGGTTGCTCCGGTGGGATGGGTGTTAAAAGTAAGCACATTCCTATTCAGTAGGCCGTTGTTGTATGAGAAGGCCATTATTGATGAAAAGGTCCGTGGTCATCAAATTGCCCCACCCACCCCTATCCGTAGGGCTGGCAATGGGGTTGGCGCTAGCCTTCAGTCCGCTGCCAAGGGCCACCGCATGGGTCAACTCGGCAGTGATGTTAGCCCAGCCTACGGCGACGATCGTCCCTGCCCCCGCCAAACCCAGTCTGTTGCTGCCGTTACCCCAGGCGTCCCCGAAACAATATGGGCGTCCGCCCCGTCCGCCCCGGGAACCGCGTCCCGTGCCCCAACCCACCACACGGGGAGAAGGCAGCCAACAGGCCATTCAGGCGATCGAGCAGGAGTGGACTGAGCAGTACGATCAGCAGTTGAGTCGCATCCTCCCTAGCCCCAGTCTGGGACCGGCGGATATTGCCCGTAAGCTGGCTGAACTGAAGCAACAGACGGGCCAAACCCCGGCTCTCCTCTATGCGGCCTCACGCCCGGATCACCTGGAAACGATTCTGGTGACGCCCGCTGGCAAAATTCTGCACGAAACGATTCCCGCTGCCGATGCCGAGACCCTGGCCGACACCCTGCAAACCCTCCGCCTGGAGGTTGTTGATCCCGCCTCTTCGCCCAATGTTTACCTGCCACCGGCTCAGCAATTGCATGACTGGCTTATTGCTCCCTTTGCCGCAGAACTGGAGGCCCAGGGAGTTGATACCCTACTGCTGTGCGTGGGGCCGGGGTTGCGCACGGTCCCCTTTGCGGTGCTCCATGATGGGCAGCAGTTTTTAGTCGAAAACTATAACTTTTCCCTAATTCCTGCGTTTAACCTCCTGGCGACGGGTTATCACCCTTTGCGATCGGCGCAGGTATTGGCAATGGGGGCATCAGAATTTTCCCAACAGAGTAGCCTACCGGCTGTGCCCCTGGAATTAGGCGCGATCGCCCAAGTCCTATGGCCGGGGGTGGTCTTTCTCAACCAGGACTTTACCCCCAATACCCTAGTCCGGCAGCGGCAGCGCCAGCCCTTTGCGATCGTTCACCTCGCCACCCATGCCGAATTTCAGCCAGGCGCCTTGGAGAAGTCCTATATCCAATTTTGGGATCAACGCTTGGGCTTGAATCAAATCCCGGCGCTGAATCTGGATCATCCCCCCGTCCAGTTGCTGGTGCTGAGTGCTTGTCGCACGGCCTTCGGCGATCGCCAGGTGGAACTGGGGTTTGCGGGGTTGGCTGTCGAAGCGGGGGTGGAGTCGGCGATCGCCAGCCTTTGGTATGTCAGTGACGTGGCGACGTTGGTCCTGATGCGCCAGTTTTATGCCGATCTCAAGCAAGCACCGATTAAGGCCGAAGCCCTGCGCCAAGCCCAGGTGGCCATGCTCACAGGTCGGGCTAAATTAACCCGTAATGACCCGATTCAACAACAGTTGCAAGTCTCGCTGCCCCCCGAAGTGGCCGCCTTTGAAAATGCGGCCCTCTCCCATCCGTACTATTGGGCCGCCTTTACCGTCATTGGTAGCCCCTGGTGAGGCCCGCTTGCCCCCCAGCCTCTCAGGGTGTAGTGACGACTGTAGTCGTCAACGCCCCCACTGCTTGGCTTTTCAAGCCCGTGCGATAGCGGTAGTCACACGCATTCGGACATGGCCAAGGCTGTGATCAACAAGGGGCTTACGCCCCTTGTCCTAACCTGAATGACGATGGCTATAACATCGCCCGCTCCCAACCGTACAGGGGGCACTCCCTGGGGTTGCCCTCGCCCCAACCCCTAACTTAAAATTCAGAAGAGAGCTATCCTTTTTTCAGGATAGGCGGCGATCGGGGTGTAAGCCGAGATAGATAAGTGACTGTCATACTGAGAATCGCTGGGTTGCCGGTTAGCAGCGTAGCCCTGCGAGCACTAGGTCGCTGACTGCCCTATCCCCACTCCTCATTAGCGTGTATTTACTTGACCTAGCGCCTTGTCTTGCCCAACTGCTTGCGCTGGATCGCCGACGGTCAGCTAGGCGTTGTGCCCTGCTTGGACCGGGAAATTGGGATCACTCGATACCCTGCTGGCTGCTCAGGGATGCTTAAGGACACCGAATTTTATGCCAAGCCTGCCCTCTATCTGTTTACTGATCGATACCAGTGCCCTACTGGCGGGCAAAACCCGTGAATGGCAAGACTACGCTAAGGTGGGAACCTGCTATCTACCGCAAGTGGTTTTGGATGAGCTGGAATTTCTCTGCGATCGCGCCGTGGAGCCAGCCCAGGAATTAACCGCCCGTGAGTTCCGCCGGTTTTATCGCCACAGTGGGTGGCAGGTGACAACGGCAACCGCTAGTCATCCCCACCTGCAAGGCACCCGTAGTGGTCGAGAATTGAGCAAAAAGGCTCGCCTATTGCTGGAAACGGCGGCGGCGGCCTATGGGCTAGCCCAAACGGTTCCAAACCAGTTGGTGGTGGTGGTCTCGAATGATCAAAACCTGCGGCGGCGGGTGGATCATCTCAAGGAGCCTAATCTCTGCACGGTTCCAGTGGCTAGTCTGCTTCAGTGGGCACGATCGCAGCAGCGCCCCCCGAATGTGGTGCAAAAACTCCAGGGAATGCTCCAAACCGAGTCCGTCCAGGCCGGGATGCTGAATATGGGAACCCCTAAAACCCCGCTGCCCACCCCTGAGTCGGAGTGGCAAGGGCAACTCCTCTCGTCCCGTACCGGACGGGGCCGCAGTACCATGACCCCATCCCGCCGTCCGGCCCGCTCCCAGGCCCCATTGGTTACCAATACAGCCAAGATCAAGCAGCGCCTCACCCCCACCCAACCGAGCGCGATCGCGCAGGTGTTCTCCTTGACCACGGCCATGACGAGTGCGGTCCTGGCCTTCGCCCTGATTTGGGCCTTAGTCCAGCCCAGCAGTTTCCACCGAACCTGGCGACAATTTGGCCTACCCCCCCTGCCCGGTCAACCGTCCCAGCGTTAGGCGAGGGACTACGCCCACAATGCTGCCTTCGGAACTGTTGCTATATCGCTATGCCGGGGAAACGATCGTCCCCAAACGCCTCTCCCTGGATACGAAACACCGGACGATCGCCCAAACCTTGATCGCGTGTTTTCAGCAATGCCAGGGTCAATCCCAGGAGGACCTCGATCGTCAACTGGCTGAGTTAGAAGGCAGCAGCCCCGACTATCGCCTCAAGCGAGGGCTAGTCCATTTGCTGAAATCTGGTTTCTGTACCTTTACCGTCGTCAGTCCCCTCGATCCACTGGCCCTGCGCCAACGGGTTTTTGCCCAAGCGGCGGCTACGGTGCCAAGTCTCCCCAATACGGCGATCGTCCTCGATCAGTTGGCCGCCACCCTCAGTGCCGAGCTAGGTCAGGAGGTGCTCAGTGACCAAGTGCGGACGGGTCTGTATGCTGATTTACCAGAGAATCGGATTTTGACAGACTTTGAGGCCCCGGCGGCAGATACCCTGCTCCAGCGGTATAACCTCTCCCAGGTACAGGGGATCTTTTACCGGGCCACCCAGGTAACGATTACGGCCCATCGTAATGATCCGGGGGAATATAAGCTCCTGTTTCGCTACCTGAAACTTTTCCAACTCATGGCCTATATTGAGGGAGATGCGGACCACGGCTTCACGATCACGATCGATGGTCCGACCAGTTTATTCAAACCCAGTACCCGCTATGGGCTGGCGATCGCCAAGCTGCTGCCTGCCCTTCTCCATGTGCGCAAATGGCACCTCCACGCAACGCTACAAACCCGAGATACCTATAACCAGCGCCCCCGTACCGGACGCTTTAGCCTCACCGCCGACTGTGGCCTCGTGAGCCACTACCCTGCCGGAAAACCCTACGACAGTATGCTCGAAGCAGCCTTTGTCGATCGTTGGCAGCAATTAAAAACCGATTGGCGACTCGAACGCGAAGTTGACCTGATTCCGATCCCAGGCAGCGTCATGATTCCCGACTTTCGTCTAGTACACCCCGACGGGCGCACGGTCCTGCTGGAAATTGTGGGCTATTGGCGACCGGAGTATTTGCGCAAGAAATTTTCCCAGGTGCGACAAGCGGGTCAGGTTTGCCTGATTCTCGCCATTTCCGAACGCCTGAACCTAGAGAAAGCGGGGATTAACCCGACCCAAATTCCGGTGCCAACGGTGTGGTTTAAGGATAAGTTACAGCCGAAAGCTGTCCTCGCCGTCCTAGAGTCCCTGGCAGCCAACCCTGGAGACTGAGCGGTTAGGCCCACCCCACAGTCCCCTGGACGGCCAATACCGGTCCGAATGTTTACGGTACTAGTTCAGCACAAGCTGGGCCAGAAGTTGCTGTTGGACCTGATCCGGGGGCAGGCTGCCATCGACGCGGAGGAGCCGTCCCCGCTGTTCGTAATAGTCCAGCATGGGCAGGGTTTGCTCAACGAGAGTCTGCATCCGGCGTTCGATAATACGGGGTGCGTCATCCAGGCGTGATCGGGACAGCGATCGTTGCATCAACAGGGTATCGGCAACCTCGAGCAGTACTGCCCAATTCAGCCGTTGCGCCAGTTCATCTAACAGGAAGTCTAGCTCCTCGGCTTGGAAGGCGGTTCGGGGGTAGCCATCCAGAATCCAGCCGTGGGTAGCATCCGGTTGGAGCAATCGGTGGCGGATAAAGGCAATCATGAGTTCATCGGGGACAAGATCACCCCGCTCTAGATAGGGCTGGGCCTGTTGGCCTAACTGGCTCTGGACTGCTATTTCACGGCGCAGGATATCTCCCGTCGATAGCCACGGAATCTGAAATTGCTGGGATAGACGCTGGGCCTGGGTTCCCTTACCGGCCCCTGGCCCCCCTAACATGACAATCCTCACGGTCTTCTCCTTAGTAGTGCAGAAAAGTCAAGACAGTCTTAGGGTGAAAAAAGCGAAGCAGCCAGTCGCCCCGTCATTAACCAGATGCGCGAGCTGTCAAGCATCGCTTCACTCATCGTCGTGTGTAGGTCATAGTCCTTATTGTGAGAAGCCCGATCGCGGGACTGCAATCTACCTCTTAAGAATATGCGGATTACCAGCAGTCATGGGCAAAGCTCGGTCTAGCAACACCCATACCCGCCATTGAGCGGTGATCTGTCTGTGATACAGGGGTGCGTTACTCAATCAAGCAACCCCTCGATCACTAAGCAAGCCGCCTGTCATGACCTCACCCCATAGGATGACGCACTATCCCCCACAACGACACCCAACCGGAGGTAGTCAGCCGCTCGCTCACCGGGCTAAGGTCGCAAGCGTAAACCTCACCCTGAATCATCCTCCCCAACTTGGGAAAACCTATGCCGATAGCAATGTCGATGCCCTTCCTGGCAGGCCTGTTAGTTCTAAGCAACACCTTGGCAGCCTGTGCAGTGTTCCTGCCAATGGCTCCCCAGCCAGCGCCCCTACCAGCCGGGAACATCACCCCGGTCCTGAGCCAATCCCCCCAACCTAGCCTGAACTGGAGTACCATCCTGGGCACCCCCTCGGCTCCCCCAGGCTGGCAGGTGTCTCCCTGTGATAACCCTGTCTTGTTGTGTGTACAAGCCAATGGCCAACTGCTGGGCACGATCGCGGCAATCCGCTATCCCGTCCATTCCGTGCAGCAACCAGGCAGCCGTCCTCCCATGACCGGTGCAGAAATCCCATTCCTTCAGACCTTAGTCGCTGACCACATGGCGGCTATTCAACAGGATCGACAGGGGGCTGATCCCACGCTCACGGTCACAGCAATCCCCCCAACAGCGATCGCCGTCGGCCCACTATCCGGGCTGCGCTATGGCCACACAACAACCCATCCCAGTGGTGACCTCTTTGAGCGATCGGTCGGTTATATGGCAACGGATGGCGAAATGGTTTACGTGTTCGTGACGGGGGTAAACGGGGGAGAGATGACGGGTTCCTTCAGGAATGCAGCCGATCTCGAAGAATTTTTACCCCATCTTGATACCCTCATCCAGCAACTATCCCTATAAAAATTTTCTTTGATTGCAGACGAGGTGAATGGATGCTAACCCAGCCCATTATGAGCGCCATTGTTCTCATGCTGGCAGCCAGCATGGGGCCAACTCCGGTTATTGCTGAGGAGCCAAAAGCAACCCCACAATCTAATCAAGTCAGCCCCAGTCCAGGCGATGATTTGCGGGAAATCGCTGTCCATCTCAAAAATCAAAACTGGCAAGCAGCAGACACAGCCACCCGCAGGATTCTGCACCCCTTCCTCCACCCCAACGGGGACATTTTCGGGGCACCCCAACCCACGAATATTCCACTCGACTTGATGCAGCAGTTAGATCACCTTTGGACAGAGGCCAGTGGCGGTCGTTTTGGTTGGCGCGTTCAACAACACCTGTGGGCAGAGGTCAGCGCCCAATATCCCGATCCCGTAGCCGCAACACAAGCCTTTGGCGATCGCGTGGGTTGGCGACGTTCTGAACCTGACTCAAATAACTTTGTCGCCCCTGAGTGGCTAACCGAACCTGAACTGACCCATACCCTGGCAGCCCCGATCGGACACTTACCGTGGGCCGGGGTTGAGTGGGCACGGATTGAAGCCATGCTCACGGCGCCAAGTTGTGGCAGTTGCATGATTGATGCCCTCTATTTGCAAGGCGATCGCTTTAATCGTTACTTACCCCCCCTATTTAGCTGGATACAAACAGTGCTGACCAATGGCCCAGTATCCTCACCGCCCCGACCCCAATGCCACGATTTCTGAACAGCACTCCCCGCTAAAACGCCCTGACGGCTCCCCCCAGAGCTACCCGTCTCAATTCTAATGTCCCCCAAATTGCCCCTGGCTAGAGATCCCCCACCACTACCCGCCACTCATACAGGGCATAGGTCACACACTGGTTTTGGATGAGGGGATCTTGGGCCACGATCGCCGCAGCTTCCGCCATCGAAGCCGCCTCAAACAGGAGCATTCCCCCACGGGCATTACCCCAATAACCGGTTTTGGCCCGGTGACCGCGATCGATCAGGGTTTGCACATACTGTTTATGGGCCGGGACATACTGATCAAAGGTTGCTTTGTCCACAATACCGGCTTCAATCTTGACGAACCAGGGCATCGTACCCCCCCAGGCAGATGGACGAGTTGGGTCGGCGTCTTGTTAGCGCTATCACACTTGAACGGATCGCTTTTCAGCCTCGCCAGCGATCGCACATTCAATATATCGTAGATAGGGATGACCACCTTTATCGCTGGTCTCTAGGTCATCAATCAAAGCACCGCTTTAAACCGGTTAGGCTTGAATGCGGCAATGGTTCGGCTCAGTTCCCATCAGCCTTCTTCCAGCAGCTCAGTCCCCTTTTACCGTCAAACCCCTCGCAGGAGTTACCCTCTGTCTTTCCAATCGATTACGATTCCCCCCCAAACTGATCAGCCCGCCCAAGGATTGATCGTGATGTTGCATGGCTGGGGTGCCAATGCCCAGGATTTAGTACCGATCGCCCCCCTCACCAACCTGCCCCACTATCAATTCATCTTTCCAGAAGCACCCTATCCCCACCCCTATAGCTTCGCCGGCAAGATGTGGTACGACCTAGAAAGTCCAGATTACCAGGGTTTACCCGAAAGTCGGGAGCAACTGCGGGACTGGCTGCAAACCCTGGAAGGATCAACCCACATCCCCCTAGAACGGACGATCCTCAGTGGGTTCTCCCAAGGCGGAGCGATGACCCTGGATGTGGGTTTGGATTTGCCCTTAGCAGGCTTGGTCTGTTTTAGTGGCTATTTGCACCCGACCGATCGCCCGACTGGTGTGTCCTACCCCCCTGTCTTAATACTCCACGGTTGTCAGGATCAGGTGGTGCCCCTCCGCGCTGCCGAACAGGCTTACCATGCCCTGCAAGCTTGGGGCGTACCGGTAGAATATGAAACCTACGAGACGATGGGCCATGAAATTCAGCCAGCGTTGTTGACGCGAATGCAGACGTTTATTCAGTCGTTACCGCAGTAGGCTTCAAACGCAGTCGATTCGCCTACGGAAACACGACGCGGACGTAAAACGGTTGGGGGGGCACTCATCCTGCTTGCCCCCCCAACACCCCAGACAGCTATCCTACACTCAATAGCCCCCATCCTTCACTATGCCCCATACACCCAGTACCTATACCGGTGGTTGTCACTGCGGAGCTGTACGCTTCCAAGTGACCGTGGCCGACGATCGCCGCGTTTACGACTGCAACTGCTCGATCTGCCGGAAGAAAGGCTTTCTACACCTGATTGTGCCACCGGAACAGTTCACCCTCCTGCAAGGGGGAGATAATCTAAGCACATATACCTTTAATACGGGGATTGCCAAACACCTATTTTGTCGGACCTGCGGCATCCACGCGTTCTATCGCCCACGATCGCACCCGGACCAGTTTGATGTCAATGTCCATTGTTTGGATGGAGATGTCGTCCCCCAGTTTGAGATCGTGCCCTTTGATGAAGCCAATTGGGAAAACAGCATCGACACTTTAACAAGCGGGTAAGGCACTCCAGTAATCACCCCCGTAAGCGACGGGTGAAAAGACACTGCTGAAAGTACGGTTGCTATCTTCCTTTGCAAGCTCAAAAAGGACTCAACAGTTGTGGACTTTACAATTCAGCAGGCCCTCGTGCCCACAGAAGCTGGCTATAGCACGCTCGATGTACAAGTTGTTGCTGGTCGAATTCACGCGATCGCGCCCCAGTTACCCCTCATCGGCACACCCGTGGATGGCCGTGACCAACTCTTGTTACCGGGGTTTGTCAACGCCCATACCCATTCCTCCGAGATTTGGCAAC
Organism: Trichothermofontia sp.; assembly: GCF_053493415.1. Lineage (NCBI taxonomy): Bacteria > Bacillati > Cyanobacteriota > Cyanophyceae > Leptolyngbyales > Trichocoleusaceae > Trichothermofontia > Trichothermofontia sp. The sequence goes on from NZ_JBRCAD010000189.1 coordinate 10,614, forward strand.
GGGGCAGCATCCCCCCGCGCCCCCTGGAACTCTGGATCGCGGAGTTATATGACTTTGCCCCCCTGGCCCCGGAGCAAATCTACTGGGGTGCCCTCGCTACTGCTGTAGAAACCTTGTTATCCGGGGGCACGACCGTTGTGGATCACCTGGTCCTGATCCCTGGCCAAGAATTAGCCACGATCGCAGCGGCGATACAAGCCTATCAAGACGTTGGCATTCGCGCCTTTATTGGCCCCCTCATTCAGGATCAGCCCCTGGCCACTAGTCTCCCCCAGGGGCATGGCGCGCCCCTTTCCACCGCCAATCCTTACTCGACCCAAGCCATCCTGGACCTCATCCAAACTGCCATTGAACAATTTCATAACCCGACTGCGGGCATTCACCTGATGCTAGCCCCCACGGGTCTGCAACTTTGTTCCGATGCCCTGATTACGGGCTGTGTAGCCCTGAGCGATCGCTACGAGCTTTGCCGCCATGCCCACCTCCTGGAGACCAAAGCCCAACAGCTCCTCGCCCAGGAAAAATACGGTTACAGTGCTGTCACCCATCTCAAACACCTTGGCTTTTTGGGCGATCGCACCTCCCTGGCCCACTGCGTTTGGCTCGACGAGGCCGATATTGACCTGTTGGCCACTACCCGCGCCACCGTTGTTCACAATCCCCTCAGTAACCTCCGCCTAGGGAGTGGGATTGCCCCCATCCTACGGTATCGACAAGCGGGCGTGAATGTGGCCTTTGGCTGTGACGGTGCCGCCAGCAACGACGGCCAGGATTTATTAGAAGCGATCAAGATAGGCACCCTGTTGCACAACACCACCGACCTCGACTATCGCCACTGGATCACCCCCCGCCAGGCGATCGCAATGGCCGCCCTAGGGGGGGCAACGGGACTGGGCATGGCGGCTGAATTCGGCTCCCTCAGCGTGGGTAAACAAGCCGATCTGGTCCTATATGACCTGCAAAATCTGTCGTTACTTCCCCACACCGATGCGATCGGCCTCCTGGTCTATGGTCGTCCCACCCAAGTGGTACAGGCCGCGTGGGTGGCAGGCGAACCCGTTGTCACCCAGGGACAGGTAACCCGCGTGGACACCGCAGCGCTCCGCCAAGCCTTGTCAGACCAGAGCCAGTGGAGTTACGCCCGCTCGTCGCCAACAGTCAGACAACTCGAAGCCCACTATCGATCGGTCATGCAACTGCCCTAATGCCCCTAGTCGTATTCCTGTCAAATCCAGGTTCTGCCCATGATTCTGTCAAACCACAAAACCGCCCCCTCACTTTGACACCGTGAGCAGACCGTAAAGCAGTCGTCTATGATAATCTAAAAATAGGGTTTGTCTAGCCCTATGAGTAGATTGGGAATTAATACTCATGCAACTAGCATCAGGCAAAGCCCTGCTTAGGGTAGTGTTTGTCTGAAGCCCAACCTGAGGGAAGCCCTCAACAAGGGGCACCCTGAGGCACAATTGAAGCGAAAAGAATGACCTACCCGGCCAGTCCTAGGCGGACCTGTTCGGGGTTGGGGAGTTGTCGCCTTAGCTTGTTGAGCGCACTGCGTTCCAACTGGCGTACCCGTTCTCGCGAGAGGTGGAGATGTCCGCCAATGTCGGCGAGCGATCGGCGTTTGCCATCTTGCAAGCCAAAGCGAGCAATCACCACTTCGCGCTCCCGCTCGGTGAGGGTTTCCAGCAGGACAGAAATCTGTTCCCGCATGAGGGTGAAATCCATCACTTCCGCAGGAGAAGCCTGGTCAGACTCTAGCAAATCCCCTAATTCGGTATCTTGATCGGCTCCAACCCGCAGATCAAGGGAGATTGGGATGGAACGGCGTTGGTGGGTCATCAGGCCCTCCAGGTCCTTCTGGCTCACCTCCAGTGCCTCTGCAAGTTCGGGCAGGGTCGGCTTGCGCCCAAGTTCCTGGGTTAAGGTCTGGGTGACACTCTTCACCTTATTGAGTTTTTCGGTGATATGGACGGGTAGGCGGATGGTGCGCGAGTCCTGGGCGATCGCGCGGGTCATGGCTTGGCGAATCCACCAGTAGGCATAGGTGGAAAAGCGGTAGCCCTTCATCGGATCAAACTTTTCGACCGCTCGACTCAGGCCCAAATTGCCTTCCTGAATCAGATCCAACAGTTCTAAGCCCCGTCGTTGGTACTTCTTAGCCACAGCCACCACTAGCCGCAGGTTGGCCTGTACCATTTTGTCTTTGGCCCGCTGGCCGCGATCGATGACTCGTTTTTCCTCTGGCGTGGGACTGTTTTTGTCCAGCAGGGGCATCATCGCTTGGACTTGTTTGCCCAGGATCACTTCTTGCTCTGGGCTGAGGAGGGGCACACGGCCAATCTCGCGCAGATAGGTTCTAATATCGTCAACTTCAGACATGGGAGTAGATTGGGATTGGGATTGGGAATTTTTGGGCACACTGTACCACTTCTTCTAGAAATCAGACAGGGGCCGTCCCAATTGATACAAATTGCAATAATTTACCGGGCGCCCAGTCTTGACGGCATTTGCGCACCCACGTTTGCGCACCCGCGCCCTAGGAGTAGGGGGTCTGGACCGTGATCGCTGTCACCCCTACTGGGTTAGACCCATCACGCACCGAGAGCGCACGAATCACAAGGGAAGACCTCCCCTATCACGGCGATTCCCCACGATCAGGCCGATACTAGGATCATCAAACTGCAAACCACGGGTGCGTCCCCCCCATGCAAAGCCTATCCCTCTCTCAAATCGTTGAACAGATTTTCCTGACCCACCGCATTAACCGCGCTGACCAAGCCCTACTCATGGCTGCGTTGTTGGACAAAGAGTCGATCAGTGCGGAAGAGAAGCGCCTAGTTGATCAGGTGTTCGAGGGTCTGAGTCGAGGCCTTCTCCGCGTAGCCTAGGGCCAAGTATCCGGATGGAGCAACCTCGAAAGAGGTAAGGGCCAACCCGCCAGTGGTGACTCAGAATAGCGCTAGGATGGAGTCTCAGTCGGGTGAACTCTCAGCATCGGCTCCTTAAATCGCCGATCGCTGGCAGCCCGTCTGTTTTGGTCACGTCTATTTCGGTTAGATTCTGTCAGAGCGTCACGGTTGCGTATGAATTATCTTGTTGCTGTCCTCCGCGATCGCATCCAGGCTGAGGCAGCCTACTCCGCCCTGGAAGCTGCCGAATTACCCATGCAGCAAATTAGTATTGTGGGTCGCGGCTATAAAAGTGCGGATGAGCTCGGTCTACTTGATCCCATTGAGCAGGCCCAAAAACAGGCAAAATTAATGGCTTTCTGGCTAATTCCTTTCGGGTTTGCAGCGGGGGTAACCTTTAGTTTGATTACTAATTTAGACACTTTTGCCTGGGCAGGTGAAATTGGCAATCATATCGTGGGAGGCATCTTAGGGGCCTTGTCAGGCGCACTAGGAAGCCTGTTTGCAGGTGGGGGAGCCGGACTGATTTTAGGCAGTGGGGATGCCTTGCCCTATCGCAACCACCTTAATGCAGGTCGGTATTTAGTGGTGGTCAAAGGAACCCCTCTGCTCACTGAAAAAGCGACGGGAATTTTACGCAAATTCGAGCCAGAAAATCTACAGGGCTATGTGGAGCGTTGAGCAATTTTCTGACAGCGCTGAGTGGATGGGGAAAAGTGGATTAGACTAGAGGTGATGTGGCCCCGTCCCCCTGTAAGTTGCTTACCCATGTCCAGAAAATTACCTGGTTTCGGCTTTTGGTTACAGTGGACTTTCGCGACCCTAGTCGGGCGGTTAGTTGGGCGGCTGGCGGCTGAGTGCCTGACTTGGATCGGGGGGCATAATCCGGGGGTCATGCCGCTACGAATGCTCCTACTGGGAGGGGCGATCGCGCTTTGCCAATGGTGGGTGCTGCGGCCCTTTCTACCCCGTGCTCGCCTGTGGCTAGTAGCCACCACACTCGGCGGCGGTGTGACCGGTATTGCAACGATTTTACCGGGGTTAGCCCAGTGGTTAGTGCTACGACGCTGGGTGCCCCGGGCCGGGATCTGGATTGGGGTAACGGCGATCGCGGGGATCAGCAGTTGGCTACTGGTACAGCTCGCAGCGGGGATGCTCGGTGTTCTGGGTACTCAGCCTTGGCACATTCCCCTGGCACGGCTGACCGGTGATGTTCTCGAAGGTTGTCTGACGGCCTCCGTCATGGTGGCCCTGCTACGCCAAAAGCGCCTCAATTTGGGTCAAGCGCCAACGAGTCTGGTGGCCATGCCCTATCGAGAACTCGACCTTCACACGGTTTTGCAACCCCGCTAGGTTAGGGGTTGTTCACTAGGATCTTGCCATTTCAGAAGTTCTGCCGTAGTTTCAGTGAGGGTATATCTTGAAGCATGAGACGCGTTATGCTGGTGTTTCATGACGTAGTTGGACTGGTGGTGACACCAGTCGTCCCTATCTGAGTCGTCATTCGGAAGTGAGCTATGAATCCTGAGATGACCGAAGGTGTCGGCACTGACACCGAAAAAAAGCAAGTAGACGTGAGTGTTGAGGAGCCAGGAACATTGGCTAAACTATCCGCTGCTGGAAGCAAAGACCAGTGGCAGCAAATTCGGGATCAGGTAAAAGCGATCCTATCGGAGCTGCCTGAGTACGTGGGTGAATTCTTTGGGGAGTATCGGCGACCGATCGTCACGATCGCCCTGATCCTGACAGCGATTATCACTGTGAAGGTCACGCTGGCCGTGCTGGATGCGCTCAATGACGTGCCCCTACTCGCCCCGACGTTTGAGCTAATTGGGATTGGCTATGCGGCCTGGTTTACCTGGCGCTATTTGCTCCGGGCCAGCAACCGGGAAGAGCTACTGCGCGAGATCAATAGCCTCAAGAACCAGGTCCTAGGGGTTGGGAAGTAGCCCTTAGGTATTTGCAAGCAGCTGGCCGTTCCCACACTTTAACTGCCCTAGCCGCTGCTCCCCGTGAGGGGAGAAGGTTGGTTTATGGCTTGGTATGGAAATTTGGTATGTTGATGGGGGTAAGACCCTTTCGGCATCTCAGGGGCGCAACTCTGACCGAAGCGAGAGTAGTCACAAAACCAAAGACAATCAAAAAATGCAGGCAGCACAGGGTGAAGGTTTCTGTGCTGCCTTTTCAAGTTTCTAGGACGCAACTCCCCGCGATCGCGCTTAGCTGACACTAGCATGCGGTTGTAGTGACGACTAAAGTCGTTACTACGAGCAGGTTACAAGCAAATGATTAGGGGCAGGCAGGATGCCTACCCCACAAGAGATGGGAGCCTTGAGCGGGCGACTATTGGACGCTGCCGATCGCGGGGGATTCGATGGGCTTGATCAGGAAAAGCCGCAGGAGTTGGTTTAGGTTCGACAGGTAGAGCGGTAGCTTCTGTATCGCCTTGACGGGGGCCGGAGCGTCAGAGTTGGCAATTTCACCCAGTTTGGCGTTGTTTGCACAGCATGTTTCCAAGCGATCGTAGAATTCGGGATGATCCACATCCAGGATAATTGGGAATACCCGTGCTGAGGTTTCGTTGGTCTTCTCGATCACGTACTTGTCGTACTCGCGGGCATCGAGACCGATCGCCCGGTAGAAGTCAGCCCGTTGCACATCATTGAGGTACATGGTGGCAAACACCGACAGCAGGAAGAACCGACACCAGAGCTTCGGCGGCACCAGAATCACCATGAAGTAGCGGCTCCAAGCCTTCGGTGACAGGCTCTTGGGAATTGCCTTTAGCTTTTGCCAGAGGGTGCGTTGCTGGTTCAGCATTTGGGGCTGTGCCCGCATGATCGCATCGAAGAAGTCGCCGTGGCGGTTTTCGTCTTGGCACCAGTTCTCAAAGAAGCGGAAGATGGGATAGATGCGATCTTCGGGGTGGGCTTCCAGGTGGCGATAGATGGTGATATAGCGCCAGTAGCCGATTTTCTCCGACAGGTAGGTGGCGTAGAAGATAAATTCGGGTTCAAAGAACGTGTACTTGTGGTTTTGGGTGAGGAAGCCTAAGTCCAGCGACAGGTTGAAATCCGACATCGCCTTGTTGAGGAAGCCCGCATGACGAGCCTCATCACGGGACATCAGGCTAAAACACTCGGCCAGAACCGGGTTTTTATCCTTGAGCTTGCGGCTGAGTTCCTTGTAGAGCAGGAAGCCGGAGAATTCAGCGGTACAGGAGCGCTCCAGAAATTCGATAAATAGCCGCCGAGTATCGCCATCCAGGTGATCCCAGGATTGATTAAACTCTTCATCCCGGACAAAGTGGTGCCGGTTATAGTCGGCACGGAATTCTTCGAGAATGGCCCGCAGTTCCGGTTCGTTGACGGAAATATCCATTTCGGCCATCGCTTCAAAGTCGGTAGTGTAGAAGCGGGGCGTCAGGATCGTCTCCTTGGCAGGGACCTTAATCCCAGGCCGGAGTTCTTGGAAGGATTCTTGAGCCGAAGCTGTTTCTGTTAAACCGGTTTTCTTGAGAGAATCTACCATCTGTTTCCTTTGCCCAAAGGTAAAGAACACTGCGCATCTTTCCCAGTCTACCAAGGCGTATCCCGCAATTGAGAGCTAACACATTAAGAGTTGCAACATAATGTAAATATTTCATAGGTGTGGGTACGGAATGGAGTTGCTTGGGATAAGGATTCGTTGGTCGGCTGGATTGAGGTGAGGTATAGAACTGCAAGCATGGTAAGGAGTTGGGCTGAGTTACGCGCGATCGCTAACCTCATCAATAGTTGCCTCTGCTGACCTGTTTTGGTAGGCAAGCAGGCACGGCGTCACACTTGCTTGGGCCGAGGGGTAACATTTTCCCTGTAGTTTCTTAACCTGTCTTCAAATTCTCAGCAGTTAGAACAAGGCGGCGATCGCGGCGGCGGGCAGGCGGGACGCCTACCCCACAATCCCCCTAACGGTGAAGGGGACTGGCGTCAGGTTCAGGCGATCGCTCACCGGGAGCGCAGGACCTGCCCTGAGGACTGCCAGGAGAGGTGGTAAGCTGATCCCAACAGCATTGACCTAACCCTACTATTAGCCGGGACTAAGGCACCTGATCCAGGGATGAGGATTCTGTTAGTCGAAGACGATCGCCAACTGGCAGAATCGTTGACCGAAGCGCTCATGATGCAACAGTACGTCGTGGACTGGGCACACGATGGGGAGTTAGCTTGGGAAAAGCTGCAACAGTTTGTCTATGACCTAGTCCTTATGGATGTGACGTTGCCCAAGGTAGATGGGATGCGGCTTTGCCAGCAGTTGCGCGATCGTGGGTATGTTGTCCCAATCCTGATGTTGACAGCCCGTGATACCAGCGTTGATAAGGTGATGGGGTTAGATGCCGGAGCCGATGCCTACATGGTGAAACCGTTTAACTTGCAGGAGCTTTTGGCGCAAATTCGCGCCCTGCTGCGGCGGGGTCAAGGCAGCAGTGCCTCGATCCTGCGTTGGGGGGATCTGTCGCTCAATCCGAGTAGCTATGAGGTTGCTTACGGGCGATCGCCCATTCGCCTCACGGCAAAGGAATTTGCCTTGCTTGAAGCCCTTCTACGCTATGGCAAGTTGGTCTTGAGTCGCAGCGCCATTATTGAACAGGTTTGGACGTGGCAAGATTCGCCGGAAGAAGACACGATCAAAACCTACATTAAAAATTTACGGGCCAAACTGAAAGCGGCGGGTGCCCCTAAGGATTTGATTGAGACGGTGCATGGTATTGGCTATCGGATGAAGCCGTTAGATTAATGAGATTAAACGGGTCAAGGGTATCCATCGATCAAAAAGACCGTTGTGGGGTAGGCAGCCTGCCTGCTAGATGAGATTTTAGATTTTGGGATTTTAGATTGACTAGCTCTTGTGGGGTAGGTAGCCTGTCTGCCACCCAGACAAATGTTCAGAGAACCTGGATATTTTCCCCGATTTCTCCACAAAGTTTCCCCGGAAATTTCTCCCTGGCTCTTCTAGGCTAGGGCATACCCTTTATGGACACTCTGGTTCACTTATCTGTTTCACCGTTTCACCTATCTGGTTTACCTAGCGATTAACGGTTAATCGTAATTGCAAACAAAATCTGTAGCATTTGATGCAATTTTAATCCTAATTCTACCTCGTTGTAAAGGTTAAAGTGATGAAAATTCAGAGACGGCATTTTCTCCGGTTGGGTGCTGGGGCTGCGCTGGCGATCGCGGCTCATGGTTGTTCCCAATCCCAAACGCAAATTACAACCAGCTCTCCTAGCGCGACCAGTAGTGAGAATCCCGGTAAAATCGCGATCGGGTTTTGGCCCGTAGCCTCTGGTTTACCCCTCTTTGTCGCTGATAAGAAGGGCTATTTTCAGGAAGTCGGCCTAGATGTTGAAGTGGTAAAGTTTGCTTCCCCGAACCAGGCAGCAGAAGCCCTGATCGCCGGACGGATTCAAGGCACCGGCAATGGCGTCGCCAGTGGGGTCTTGGGCCTGGCAGAAATTACCTCACCGGGCCTCTTTAAGATCCTGGCTGCGAACCCTAGCAACGTTGAGTATGTGCTTGATCAGGTGATTGTGGCGAAGGATAGCCCCATTCAAAGCATCAGCGATCTTAAAGGCAAGACGTTTGCAACCGGACCAGGGGCGCAAAATCTGGCGATCGCCGAGGCCATTCTTGAAGCCGCAGGGGTCAGCGATCCCCAAGTCCAACCATTGGAAATTCGGCAACATGTGGCTGCGATCGAATCTGGACAGATTGATGCCGCCTATACCCTAGAGCCAACGGGAACCGTCGGCGACCTGAAGGGAATTACCCGCGTTTTAGAGAATGGGGTTGTCTCGAAATATATTTTGGGTGACCCCCGTGCCCCCTGGTTTGGGGGAGCCGCCGCCATGAGCAGTCAGTTTTTGACCCAGTATCCAGCCACAACCGCACTCTATACCCAAGCCTATCGGCGGGCGATCGCGGATATCCGTAATCAGCCGGATGAGGTGCGTCAATATTTGGTCGGTTACACCGCGATCGAAGGTGAATTGGTCAATAAGGTTCCCCTAGTGGGATATACCTTGTACGACGAATTTAAGCCAGAAGATGTGGCCTATTTTCAGAAATTTTTTGACTTCATGACGGCTAAAGAGGTTTTTGCCAAATCCGTGGATGTTTCTGAACTTCTCTATCGGCCTACTTAAGAAGCTCTTTTCAAAAGGACGATCGCGATTAAAACCGCAACTATCAGCGATAGCGCTCTGACGATTCGACAAGCGTCTCTAAGTTTGTAGTAGCGTCTATAGTTGTCAAAGCAGTAGCCTTTCCATCCTCCCCAACCCTTCCTCAAAAGGAGCACGGGTGAGTCAGCGCAAAATCACCAGGTTCTAGTGATGAATAGTCCGACGACACTATCCACGATCGCGCCGCCAGCGTCGTTTATTTCGGTCAAGAATCTCTGTAAATCCTTTGCAGGGGCACCGCTTTACCAGAACTTTAATCTGGATCTACCCAATAATCAGTTGGTTTCAATTTTTGGGCCGAATGGTTGTGGTAAGTCTACCCTCATCAATATGATCAGTGGCCTGATTCCCTGCGATAGTGGGGATATTCAGATTCATGGTAAGCCGATCCGCCGTGCCCGCATTGGGTATGTTTTCCAAAATTATCGAGATTCCATGTTTCCGTGGCTGAGTGCCTACGATAATATTGCCTATCCCCTGCGAATCAAGGGGGTATCTGATCGGGATTGTCGCGATCGCATTAACCAACTGATTGAAACCTTCAATATTCGCCTGGATCTGCGGCGTTATCCCTATAGTTTTTCCGGGGGACAGCAACAATTAGTCTCTATTTTACGTGCCCTAGTGGCTAATCCGGAGGTCCTCTTTTTGGATGAACCCTTTTCAGCCCTAGATTTCGAGACAACCCTCTTTGTGCGCGATAAGCTTCAGGAAATTTTCATGGCAACGGGTATTCCCATGCTGATGGTGGTGCATAACCTTGAAGAAGCGGTTTTTTTAGCAGATACGATTTTGCTCCTCAGTAAACGGCCCACCCATTTGGTTGAGGCCGTTCCCTTTACGCTTCCCCGTCCCCGTACCCCCGATACCCTGACCTCGCCCAAATTCATTGAGGTGAGCCGTCACTGTTTAGATATTTTTCGTCAGGAGATGCGGAAATAATGGCTACAATTGTACGTTCCGATCGCTCCCGTTCCGGCTGGCAATTTCTAAGCGATTGGCTCGATCGCGGCTTACCCCTGGTGGGCGTATTGGTCTTGTTTGGCGTATGGTGGTTAATTGCCGTTTCGGGTTGGGTAAACCCGGTCCTTTTGCCCACCCCGATCGCCACCCTGGGTACCCTAGTGCGCGGTATGTTTAGCGGCACCATGCTCCCCGACTTTTGGGCAACGGTGTTACGCACGTTTAGCGCCTTTTTACTGGCAGCCGTTATTGGTGTTCCCGTGGGGGTTGCGTTGGGTAGCTCGGAAAAGCTCTATCGCAGCGTTGAGTTTTTGATCGACTTTTTCCGCTCTACACCGGCCAGTGCCCTAATTCCCATGTTTATTCTCTTTTTTGGGATTAGCGATTTCTCAAAAGTGGTGATTGCCGCCTTTAGTGCCCTGTTATTGATTATATTTAACAGTGCCTATGGGGTAATGAATGCTAAGCAGTCCCGTATCCTAGCTGCGAAGGTGATGGGGGCCAATCACTGGCGTATTTTTAAGGATGTTTTGCTCTTAGAGAGTCTCCCACAAACGTTTATTGGCCTCCGGAGTGGGATTAGTATTGCGCTAGTGATTGTGATTGTTGCAGAGATGTTTATTGGCACTGAGCAAGGCTTGGGTAAACGCATTATTGATGCACAACAGATTCTGAATGTCCAGGATATGTATGCCTCTATTCTGGTCACTGGATTTTTGGGTTATTTCCTCAATATGCTCTTTCTGGTTTTGGAAAAACGGCTGGTTCATTGGAGTGGCAAATAATTCGCCTATTCCAACGGTAGGCGTATCGTGATAGTCGTGCCTTTCCCTTCCTGGCTGGCGATCGTCCACGCCCCTTGGTGTAATTCCACACTGGCTTTGACCACCGCTAAACCCAATCCCGATCCCGTGATCGTGCCCACATTACTGGCCCGGAAGAAAGCATTACCCAAATGGATATGCTCCGTCTTAGGAATCCCGATACCCTGATCCTCGATTTGAAGGGTCAACCCCTGGGTATCGCTCGTCAAGGAGACTTTAATTTCAGACTGGGGGGGAGAATATTTAGCCGCGTTGCTAAGGAGATTAGTCACCAGCGATCGTAGGAGTTTTTTATCCAGAAAGGCTCTGGTAACGCCGGCTATTCCATCAACTGTAATGGTTTGGGTAATACCGAGTTGTAGTTCTTCCAGGATGGCTTGCAAAAACGGTTCCACCTCCAGGAGTTCAGGGTGAAAGTCTAATTTACCAACCTCGGCTCTGGTCAACAGTAAAAGATCGGCAATCTGTTGGTGCATCCGTTTGGCAGTGCCATAGATCCGTTGGATACTGGCTTGCTTTTGGTCATCACTGAGAGCCGCATAGTTAAGCTGAAGCGATTCACTCGAAACCAGGATTGTACTGAGGGGTGTGCGTAACTCATGGGAAGCCATCGAAAAGAAGCGGTTGCGGAGTTGGCTTAAGCTTTGACTTTGCTCTAATTCCCGATTTAATTGGTGTAAAAATAGCACTAATCCCAAGGTGAAAAGTAGCCCAACGATCAAAATTGCGATCGCGCCATAGTGGGTATCAACCACATAATTAGCGGAAGGCGTAAACTCGATCGTCCACTGTCGCTGCCCCACCACGAGTACCTGGGTACAGGTGGCGGGCTGGGGACATAGGGATAATTGCCTTGGGTTCAAGGCGAAAGGGGCTTCCCCGGTGGTCACTTGCTTCTGCTTGGCCTCGTATCGTCCCAAAAATTGAGAACGCCCCTGAGCGCTGCGATCGTAAAGGCTAAAGTCAATCTCGTATTGCAACCCTTGCAAGGACTCTTCCACCACATCGGAAATCCGAAAGACACCGACTAAAACGCCCGTAAACTGCGACTCTCCTGCGGAGACACGACGTAAACTCGGCCCTGGTTGATCACCCGGTCTTAGGGTTAGTGCAATCAGTGGATCACACATTGAACGTGGGCTAGCCGTCTCGGCTATCTGGGTGGCCGGCAGGATGCCGACCCCACAACTATTTTGCGATCGCGTGTTTTTCGAGGGCGCGACAATCGGTTGATACAGCGGTTGAAAAACGAGAAAACCAAACTGGTTACGTTTTTCCTGGACTAAGCGAATCCGCCCGGTGGCCTGAAGGGTGCCCGTCTCCCGCGCCTGGGCGATCGCCGCGGCCCGGATCGGGTCCGAAGCCAAGTCATAGCCTAGGGCTGACTCGTTCCCCACCCAAGGTTCCACATAGGTGACCGGGACATACTCAGGTCGCCCCCCCGCCTGCCGTAACCGTTGATCGCGGCCCAGTTCCGTGATTTGAAAACCCAGATACCCTTCCGCCTTGAGGCGATGTTCGTAGGCAGAACGTTCCTGATCGGTCACTAGGGGTGCCCATTCCAGCGCTTGAATACCAGGATGATTCTGGAGCGATCGCTGCACAAAGGCCGCAAAAGTCGCACGATCGATGGCGGGGGACTGCACCGCATAGTAATCGCCTAAAAATGCCAGCACATCCGTATAGCGGTTGAGGCTGCGTTGCAGGGCCGTGGTCAGGTTTTCAATCTGGCGCTGAAAACGCTGTTGCCGCCGCGCCAGTTCCCATTGATTCACCACAACCGCCAGCCAGGCCGATACGCCCACCCCCACCCCGAGTGTCAAGCCAATCATCAGGCGGTAAGACGGATAAACCTTCGGCATTCTCCTGTGCGCGTAGCGTCTCCACCGGCGAAAGGGGCAAGGCGACTACCTGCTTTCAGCCGCGATCGCAGGCCATCCCGGTTTCACTGCCACCATACTGCCCTGGAATCGCGATCGACTTTGTCGCAACCATTACGGTTGCCGCCTGTTGAAAATATTTTTGCTGGGGATTTCCGGATAGAAGTGGCGCAATCAGAAGAGTGGAGTGGTAGATGCACCCTGATTTTAACGCCCTGATTCGCAATGCGGATTGGGGCTTTTTTAGGTAAGAGGCCCCTGATGGGCAAGCTGTGCAACCCTCAGATATTTCAAATAATAACAGAAACTTATTTTTTAACCGGTAGTCTGTTTACTCATTTTAAACAATTTGGCAAAAAAATAATCCGGGTGCCCCGTTCTTCCCCTAACGGCGGTTGAGAAGCTGATCAATCATGCGGTTAGCCTGGGAGCCATAGCCCCCGCCAAAAAGATTGAAGTGATTGAGAAGATGATACAGATTGTAAAGGACTTGCCGACGATCATAACCGGGGGCAATCGGCAAGACTTCGTTGTAACCCTCGTAAAATGGGGCTGGAAAACGTCCGAATAGCTCAGTCATGGCCAAATCGACTTCGCGATCGCCCCAATAGGTTGCCGGGTCAAAGATCACGGGTTCACCCTCAGTCGTAATCGCCGCATTACCCGACCAGAGATCACCGTGGACAAGGGAGGGTTGGGGGTGATGATCCGCCAGCAGTTGGGGAACCGCCTCTAATAGTTCCGCCTGACGCGGGAAGTGCCCCCCCCGACGCGACGCTAACTGAAACTGAAAGGCCAAGCGATGGTCTCGGAAAAAAGTCGTCCAATTCGGTGTCCAGGGGTTAGGTTGGGGCGTGTCACCGATGGTATTATCCCGGTCCCAGCCAAAGTAGGCTTCCCCTGGGGACGATCGCCATTGGTGCAGGGCCGCCAACTGTTGGCCCATCGTTCGCCAACTTGCCGGGGTCCCCGCTCCACCCAGGTCCAGGTATTCCAGCACCAAGTAAGCCTGCGCCCCCGTCACCCCACAGGCGATCGGTCGTGGCACCCGAATCGTTTGGGTCTGCAACAGTTGCGCTAGTCCCAATTGCTCGGCATCAAACATATCGATCTTGGCGGCGTGGTTGAGCTTGACAAAGTATCGTGCTTCTCCCTGGCTGAGTAAATACGCTTGATTAATGCAGCCTCCCCCCAGCGATCGCGCTTGCGGCTGGGGCAAAGGCGTTCCAGTTACCTGGGTAATGTGTTGAGCGATCGCAGTCCACATGGTCAGTTGTCCTTATGGTTCAGTTGTCCTTGCAAGATGGGCAATCGGGCATGGCAGTTGCCCGATAGTGGACAGATAGACCCATGCTCCCTCCCAGCGGGCTGCTAAATTTTATCGGGATTTTCCGGTTATTATCTAGGGCAAGGTCACCACCGACTGAGACCACAGCTAGGCAACCTGTAGATAAAACATTTACTCCCTCACCCACCCACTAAGACACCCAAACCCTCAGACATTCAGATGCCATGTCTCTGCCAGAATCCAGCCACTTTCCCTTAACGGACGATCTCACCATTTGTCGAGTCCTAAATGGCATGTGGCAAGTCTCCGGTGCCCACGGTCCGATCGCGGCGCAACCCGCGATCGCGGCGATGTTTCCCTACGTTGAAGCTGGCTTTACAACCTGGGATCTGGCGGATCACTATGGTCCAGCGGAGGATTTTATTGGCGAGTTTCGGCGGCGCCTGCGGGCCGAACGGGGGGAGGGGGCACTGGAGCAGGTACAAGCATTTACCAAATGGGTACCCCGGCCTATGCCCATGACACGGCGGGTTGTGGAGGAAAATATCCAACGATCGCGGCAACGGATGGCAGTGGAGGCGCTGGATTTGCTGCAATTTCACTGGTGGGATTATAGCGATCGTAATTATCTGGAAGCGTTGCGTATCCTCACCGATCTGAAGACAGAGGGCTGGATTAAACAGATTGCCCTAACCAATTTTGATACAGTACACACCAAGACCATTTTGGATCAAGGCTTTCCGATCGTCTCCAATCAAGTACAGTTCTCGCTAATCGATCGGCGTCCCCTGCAAAAAATGGCTAGCCTCTGCCAACAATACGATGTGAAGTTATTAGCCTATGGCACCCTCTGCGGGGGGTTACTGTCGGAGAAATATGTGGGCGCAGCGGAACCCAATCGGGCCAAATTGAATACGGCATCCCTGCGCAAGTACAAGAACATGATCGATGCCTGGGGCAATTGGGAACTGTTCCAAAAGTTACTGGTGGTCTTACAGAAAATTGCCCAGAAACATGGGGTAACAATTCCCAATGTGGCCGTGCGGTATGTGTTGGAACAACCAGCGGTGGCGGGGGTCATTGTCGGGGTACGACTAGGCGTATCCGAGCATTTGACGGAAAATGCCCAAGTGTTTAATTTCAGTTTGGATACGGAGGATTACGATCGCATTGCAGCGGTCTTGGAGAAATCTCAGGATCTCTATCGCCTGATTGGTGACTGTGGGGATGAGTATCGCTAGGTAGCCCACTCCCGTCGTCGTCGATCGCAAGACAACTGTGGGGTAGGCATCCTGCCTGCCCCTGAGAACGCCGAGACGGCAATCCCCGAATTGGTCATCGACGGCTCTTGTCTGCCCCTGAGAACGCCGAGACAGCGATCCCACGTTCAATCTACGATCGACTGACCCTCGACAGCCACCGTCCCACCCCTTATTGTTAGGCTGGAGCAAACATGAGTGGGGTAGACAGTCGGCGTGTTCCAGCTTCTTCAACGTCATCGGATACTACACTTCATTGGATTAGCCATTCTCGGCGGCCTCTTGGCGATCGTTCTTTGGCACCTTGTCCCTCGACCAACTCTGCCACCGCGTCCCTCTAGTTATGCCCTGAGTTTGGCGGCTCCCTTCAACCGCCCCAACTTTTTCCCACTGGCCCAGGATCTGGGTCCTCCCTACTACCGACCGACGGGCGAATGGGTGGGCCGGTTAATCTTGCCCAGCCCAGAACAGCGCCATCCCAATCAGGTGAACGATTGGGTTTGGGTGGAACTGTACCAGGTTCCGGAATCAGCCCAGGATCTTCAGGGCAAAACCGTGCGCTTGCAATGGGTGGCACGTCCCGGTCCCCAGGTCTACCGACAGGCCGTCACGACGGATGTGCAATTGACCGCCGCCGCCGATCGCAGTGCCCGTTTAGGTAACGTGGTGCCAGCGCGCCTGAATGGTCGCCGTCAGGTGGGTCCCCTCCAATCCCTGGCGGGTGCCCGTCCCAATGATGACGTGATCGTTAGTCTCGCCAATCTAACCGTGCGACGGAGTGGTGCTGTCGGGGAAGTCATCCTGGAAACAGAACGGGAGCCAACCCTGGTGACAGGGCGCTTTTATGCGCTGGTGAAGATCCTTGACCCCGTCGAGCAGCCCAATCATCCCCCGCCCAACGATTGCCCCACTCTGCCCACCTGTGGGAGTGAAATTTTCCGTGTCCGCCACTACAACCCAGCCTCGCAAGATTTTGACGGCCCCGAAGGCTATGTGCGTATTCCCCAGCAACCGCGCGATCGCAGCGATCGTTTCCTGTCTACCCCCAACCAATTGGCAGAATCACCCCTAGGGGAAGCCGGGTGGTATATCTATGGTGCCCGCGATGCCCAGGGTCTTTTTACGGTTGAGGCATTGCGACCGCGATCGTTGTTTCGCCTGCACCCCGATCAGGTCTTAGTCGGACAACGGGCCGGGTTGCAATACATCCGGCGGGGCAATTGGCAGGATACCCCCCAGCGCAAGGGCACAGCCCAGTCGGTGTTGATCAGTTCCCAGGCAGAGCCACCAGCGGCGGCGATCGCCCGTTGGCAGGAAGGGGACAAGGCCCTCGTCATCCATAGCTTTGGCGGTATTGGCGGTCTCCAGGGTGAACCAACACCAGGGGCAACGGTCACGGGGCATTT
This sequence comes from Trichothermofontia sp., assembly GCF_053493415.1. Classification (NCBI taxonomy): domain Bacteria; kingdom Bacillati; phylum Cyanobacteriota; class Cyanophyceae; order Leptolyngbyales; family Trichocoleusaceae; genus Trichothermofontia; species Trichothermofontia sp. Next base: position 27,369 of record NZ_JBRCAD010000189.1, read on the forward strand.
TTCCTTTGGTCTGGCTGAGGTCATCCGTGATCCGTTTACCCAGGAACTTCAGTTCGCGATCACTTACCAGCAGGTCTATGCCCATAACCCCAACGGCATCATTGCCGCAACCCACACCTGGGAGAACTACATGGGCAACCTCCAGCGGGGTTGGTTGGGTAGCCGTCCGGTGGCCGATATTGTGGTCAAGCTGGCAGCCATGAATCACCCCATTGTCATTAACGACACCTCCCTATCACTGTTGCGGGAACTGTTGATCCAGGCCCAGGTGATGATGGCCCGCTATCGCACGGGGGATGGCACCGGCGTGGCAGCCGTGACCCCAGCAACCTCCTGTGTGCAGGACTCCAGCCAAGCCCTGTTTATTGCCCTGGCCCGTTTGCAGCACCAGGTGGAAAGTGATCCGACACTGCTCCAATGGTTGGCGGCCCATCCGGATGCCCCAGCCACCCAGGACTTTCAGCAGTTGGTCCGCCTTGGCCGTGCTCTGGTTGAAAAGCTGGCTCCCTATGGCACCGTTCGACCCGACTGGCGACAAAATGCTGAGACCCTGGCGGGGGTCAATGCTCGCAATGGGTTTGTGAGTGATAGCCGTTTGGTGATGGGGTTGCTCAGTTGGCAATCAATGATGCCACGGCGGGCACAGGATGAGATCAGTCGCCTACTCCTGGAGCAAGGGGCAGACCTGTGGTTTTTACGGCCCAACCAGGTCGGTGGCTGGGACCCCAATATTGAGCCGATCGCGCCTACGCTGCTCTTTGGTCAGCTTCCCTGGCTGGGTACGGCTCTCGATCGGCTGACCCAAGCTTGGATTCGTCCCCTCACGCCACAAACCTGGACGATCGCGGCGGTGGGGTTGTTGCTGTATAGCGCGATCGCGTTACCCGTGGGGTGGCGATCGGGGTTCCTCAGGCGGCAGCCCGTACCGTTTACCGTGCGGGGCTGGTTACTGCGGGCGATCGGTCTCTTTTTTCTACCCAGCTTGGGGGAGGAAATCCTGTTCCGCATTGGTTTAATTCCCCATATCACAGAAGGGGTGCCCCTCCTCTCCTGGTTAGCGTGGGCAGCGCTTAGTTTGGGATTGTTTGTTGCCTATCATCCGTTAGCCGCTTACTCCACCTATAAAGCAGGTTATCCCACCTTTTTTGATCCGATCTTTTTAAGCCTGACAACTCTATTGGGTATCGTTTGTACCGCTGCCTATGGCTTAACCGGATCACTCTGGCCACCGGTCTTCATTCACTGGCTGGTGGTGATGGTCTGGATTTTGGGCTTAGGGGGAGCGCAGCAGTTAATGGGAGGTACAGGGGAAGACGCGCTCGTCCGCAGATCGCGGCCACGTGCCCTGATGGAGGGGGACTGATCTGATTGCAAAAACCTGCTAGGCTAGCGTTTATGAAAGCAGAAAAGCCACTCGGTTTAGTTGTTCAAGGTTCCCTCAGTCAGGGATTAGAAGTCCGACTTCATGCTGACGTTTCCGTAGAAGATGTGCGGGTAGGCAAATTTTTAGTCGTCCAGGGGACGCGATCGCGCTTCTTTTGCCTGATGACCGATGTCGCTCTGGGCACCACCAGCCAACGCATTCTAGCCAATCCCCCCGACCCTAACAATAACTTCCTGCGGGAAGTCCTCGCCGGGAGCAGCACCTATGGCACGATTAATTTGGCCCCTATGCTGATGCTCTCAAATACGGTGGCCACAGATGCCGCTATTGAAGCTGTAATCGCCCCTCAAAAAACCAAAAGATCGACGAAAAAAGAGCAGGCTACCCTTGCCGCCTATGCGGCCCAAACCAGCGTTGAAGTCGAGTTAATGCCTGTTAAAACCATCCCCAATCACTTCAGTCAGGTCTTCGAGGCCAGCGAACGGGATTTTCGCATTGTCTTTGGCTGGGAGGATGATCCCTATCGCCGCAATTTCGCGATTGGGAAACCGATCGATATGGATGTGCCCGTGTGTTTAGACCTCGATCGCTTTGTTGAACGCAGTAATGGGGTCTTTGGTAAATCCGGAACCGGTAAATCCTTTTTAACGCGCTTGTTGCTATCGGGGATTATCCGCAAACAGGCAGCCGTAAACCTAATTTTTGATATGCATTCCGAATACGGTTGGGAAGCCGCCAGTGAGGGGAAACAGTTCAGTACCGTTAAGGGGTTACGGCAACTCTTCCCCGGTCAGGTGCAGATCTACACCCTTGATCCCGATTCCACCCAGCGACGTGGCGTGCGCGATGCCCAGGAGTTATATATCAGTTATGACCAATTTGAGGTCGAAGATTTGATGCTGGTTCGAGATGAACTCAACCTCTCAGAAGCCAGTCTAGAAAATGCGATTATCCTACGCAACGAGTTTGGCAAAAATTGGATTACGCGCTTATTGGCCATGACTAATAGTGAAATTCAGGAATTTTGTGAAACCAAAATGGGCAGTAAGTCCTCCATCATGGCTTTGCAACGAAAACTCAATCGTTTAGATGATTTGAAATATATTCGTAATACCAGTACCCAAAACTATATTGGTCAAATCCTCGAAAGTTTGGAAGCAGGTAAGCATGTGGTGATCGAATTTGGATCGCAATCCAATATGCTCTCCTATATGCTGGCAACGAACGTCATCGCTCGTCGCATTCACCATGCCTATGTGCGCAAAAGTGAGCGATTTTTACAAACCAAAAATCCCAGCGATCGCCCGCGCCAATTGGTGATCACGATCGAAGAGGCCCATCGGTTTCTGGACCCGGCCACCGTCCGCCAAACGATTTTCGGTACGATCGCCCGTGAAATGCGCAAATATTTTGTGACGCTACTGGTGGTCGATCAGCGGCCATCGGGCATTGATGCCGAGGTCATGTCCCAGGTGGGGACGCGGATTACGGCCCTCTTGAACGACGAAAAGGATATCGAGGCGATTTTTACCGGGGTGTCGGGGGGACAAAATCTGCGATCGGTCCTGGCAAAACTGGACTCCAAACAGCAAGCTCTTGTCCTGGGTCATGCCGTGCCCATGCCCGTGGTGGTGCAAACCCGTCCCTATGATGAAACTTTCTATGCGGAGATTGGCGATGTGCCTTGGGAGGAGATGCCAACAACAGCGGTACTCAAGGCAGCGGAGTCCGCGAAGGCTGATTTGGGATTTTAATCGTTCGGCTGTGGGTGTGAGAACCGAACATCAGGCTGTGTGATGGGATGTATAAGGTCTTGAGGCGATCGCGATCAGTACAATTCCGTATTTTTTCGGTGAGGTAAGCCACACGTTTAACTCACTTCCATCCCAGTTCTGACTCGCTTATGATGAGTTCTCAAGAGCTAATTCATTGCGTTTAACTTATGAATTAGTCTCGCTATTGATTTCAGGTTTCAACCCACAATGGACGACAACAGTTCAGATCCGTTTGAACGTTTGTCAACTGACGAGATTCTTGAAAAACTAACCAGAATTATTCAGAATCTAGGTAATCCCTGGATCAGTTGGGAAAGGGTGGAGCAACAATTCTTCTTAGAAGTTGGCGCATCTCTTGAAGACTGCTTGGGTTCGCAATGCAATCCTAGAGCTATTAAGCGATTTCTGCGGGAAAGTCGGCTATTTTCTATCTATGAAAAGCCAGATTTCACTGATTTTTACATTGCCTTGATGCAAGATACAGTACCGTATCCTTCACCCATCTCACCCCAAAAATCATCATCCTATCGAGTCAAGCGGCGCTGGAAGGTTGACTACCACATTGCAAAAATGATCCGAACAGAATTTGGTCAATCACATACCCATCCTCCTGCTTCTAAAGATCAATCAAACACTCGACCTATCCCCAAGCTTCGGCAGAGAGATGTTTCCTTCCTCCAAGATTTGCCATCTCAGATTGACTCAAAAAGCGATTTGGAACGGGCATTAGTCATACTCATTCGGTATTTAGCTAGAGGTAGTCAAGATCAGGGTATTTCCATTGATCAATTATCTCGGTATTTCCTGGCCAACTACAAAACTCCCATTCGATCAATTGCAAGGCAATACTGTCCTAGCTCTCGTCTAGTAAACTTACTAGAAACAATACCACAATTTCGGATAGAGGGATCAGGATCAGATTTGCGAATTTTCCTGACAGATGCGGTTGATGATCTTGATAAAGGGACTTCTCCTTAGAGGAGATCATATTAACTCCAAGACCAACTGTAGGGGCGGGTCGCACCAAAATTTTTGGATAAAGGCATAAATTTCAATAGACCCGCCCATCCTCTAGGGTTATGCATTTGACATCTAAGAGGGCAGATTTATACAGGTTATCGTCTCTACAGTTTTGGGGTCAATGCATAAATTCTCATAGACCCGCCCATCCCCTAGGGTTATGCATTTGACGTCTAAGAGGGCAGGTTCATACAGGTTATCGTCTCTACCTAGGATTTCTGACGCAACCTGCCCCTACAAAAGCAATGTTTCTAGCATTAACGCATTCCGCCCGATCGCAGCGTACTAATGATCACCCACAGGCCCAAAATACTCGCCACGGCAAAGAAGATATTGGTAATCAATTGCAACTGGGGGGTTTGCTGACCACTGGAAATGAACGCCGCTCCCATAATCAATGATCCCAGAATTAAACTAAAGGATAGACGGCTCGCCGCATCATCGATCGTACGCCGTAACCCGTCTAAACCCTGAACCATCATATTTACTTGCAACGTTTGGGAACTGAGGCGACTGAGCAAAAAGCCAAACTGACGGGGCGACTCCAGGGATAACCCCTTTAACTCTAAGGCACTGCGAAGCAAGGCCATATTCGATCCCCGTAATTGCTGCCAGATCATATCCGGCAAAAGGGGCTTCATTTCCGCTAATAAATTCAAATCAGGATTAAACAATAACCCCGTTCCCTCTAAATTGGTCACCGATTTTGATAGTAAGCCAATATTACTCGGAAAGGCTAAATTATTGCGTCGCGCTGCCTGGAGAACCGCATTCAAGGCTTCCCCCATATCGACATTTTCTAGGCGTAAATTATAATACCGTCGCAATAAGCGATCGTACTCTTCCTGTAATTGCTTCAAATTAATCGGCACCGACGGATCAAGGGGCGACGTAATTTGGGTCGTGAGTTGCGTACACCGCTCCGAATCTACCTCCACGATCGCCAACATCAATTCTACCAGCAGCGACTTCAAACGCGGGTCCATGCTGCCCATCATGCCGCAGTCCAACACCGCCACTCGGCCATCTTTGAGATAAAACAAGTTACCAGGATGGGGATCAGCATGAAAGAAACCATCGACTAAATATTGTTGAATAAAAGCCCGAAACACCAAACTGGTAATCGCATCCCGTTCCCTCTTAACACTTCCCCCATACTCTTTGCCGGTCAATTCCGCCTGTAAAATTGGCACTCCATCTAAATATTCCATCACCAAGACTTGACTACTGGAATATTCCGAAAAAATTACGGGAATACAAATTTTTTTCGGGTCAAACCAACTGGCCTTGGCTAGATTCTGTCGCAACTGATCCGTATACATCGCCTCCTGGGTAAAGTCCAACTCATTCGTCAGGGCCAGATTGAATTCCTCCACTAAACTGGCTACCCCATAGCGTCGCCCAAAATCCGTCCCACTCAGGCGATCGGCCAACTGCTGCAACACCGCCATATCACTCGCAACCACCTGATCAATCCCCGGTCGCTGTACCTTGAGAACAACCTGTTGCCCATTCTTAAGTACCGCTTTATGGGTTTGGGCGATCGAGCCAGCCGCCAGCGGTTGGGGATCAATTTCGGTGAAGATATCTGTGGGAGATTGGGGTAAATACTGGCGAATTTGTCGCTCCATTTGTGCCCAACTAACTGGCGGCACCTCCGATTGTAGGCGGCTCAGTGCCGTCACATAGGCAGGACTTAATAGATCAGGCCGGGTACTCAAAAGTTGACCCAGTTTCACATAAACGGGACCCAATTCCACCAAAATTTGACACACTAATTCCGGCGGTGGGATCGTTTCCTGATCCGCCTTACCGACCGTAAGCAACTGCTGCATATAGAGCCAACCATTACGGGCCAACACCTGAATAATTTCCCGCTCACGACTACCCGGGAAATTAAAGACCGTAGGGAAACCCCGATCGTTAGTCGCATTAGATACCGTCTTAGATATCGCACCCGACTCCGAAAAGCCAGATGGAGAGGAATTCGAGGTCGATCGCGTTACCATGCCCTTATCCTTGAAATAACACCATCGGATGATCGGCTTATCCGTAGTATATCGAGTTAACCTTAAAGCAAGTTTAGGTCGCTTAGAATGGGGATATTAAGACCAAAGCCAAGCAAGGTTGAGTATAAAGCCAGGGCGGACCAGCTCTCCGGTGAGGCAATCAGGAGCGATCAGAATTGCTGGCGGTTCTTGGGGGCGGTAGATGTCAGCTTGACGATCGCGGGGATTCAGCAACCACCCTAACCGCAGACCACTTGGACTGAAGTCGAGAGTATAGGCATTCATAGGTATTGGGCGAGGATTGATGGCAAAGGTTAGAGTGCAAACGTTAGCAGGTTGGCCGTTAACGTCAAATTAAATTGACACTAGGCTTCATTAAGGTTGGTAATGGCTTTGCTAACCGCAGTAATGGGAGACATAGACAGCGATCGATAACCTACGAGATATCGTAACGCTAGCGTCACTACTATCACCACTAGTAGCTCGAACAGTAAGTTCTGCAACGTTCGTAGTGCTGGCTTTAGCCGGCAACGACTAAAGTCGTTAACCAACGTTGCGAAACTTTATGTTTACTGTACTAGGGCGATAAAGCCCTACCCAACTGCGCCAAACGCCTTTAAGAGTTGCACCACTTCCTCATACCCATTAAATTCCGCTAACTTCAGTGCGGTATACCCCATCTGATTGAGTAACGCCACATTGGCATGGGCAGCTAGCAATTTCTTAACCACCGCCACATGCCCCCGATGTGCCCCCCACATCAAGGCTGTTGCCCCCGCCTCATCCTGAAGGTTGGGATCAGCCCCGTGGGCCAAGAGCAACGCGACCATCTCCTCATCCCCCAGATCCGCCACCTGCATTAGCAAAGTTTTTCCCTGCTTGAGGCGCAAATTGGGATCAGCCCCATGCTCAAGCAGTAGTTTAACTAAATCCGAGTGCCCCTGCATCGCCACGATCACCAACACCGACTCATCCAGATTGCGATCGTTCGCATTAGCCCCTCGACTCAACAACAACGTCATCACCGCCCGGTGCGCCTGGACAGCCGCCAACAGCAACGGCGTATCGCCCAAATAATTACGGCAATGGAGCGGTGCCCCCCGATTCAAGAGCAATTCCAGGCTTGCGGTTTGCCCCTCCAGGGCCGCCAGATGCAACGCCGTTTCCCCCTCCTCGTCAGCCGCATGGGGATCAGCCCCCGCATCTAAGAGCAGGCGCACACAATCCAAATTTCCCATCTCCACCGCCAGATTAAGGGGTAACCCCTGAGCACTGAGTTGGTTCGGGTCTGCCCCCGCCGCCAGGAGTAACGAGACAACCGCCGTATGGCCCTTAGCGATCGCCAGATTCAGGGCCGTATCCCCCTGTTTATCCCAGCCATTGACCTTGGCCCCTGCCGCCACGAGAAGCTGCACCGACGCGGCGTCCCCCCGTAACGCCGCCACCATCACCGCCGTACTCCCATCCTGACTCTGAACATTAACCTCAGCCCCCTTATCCAGCAACAACTGCACCATCTGGGGCTGGTAATTCGCAGCAGCCAGCATCAGGGCCGTCAGGCCAAAGGTCGATCGCACCTGGTTGACCTCCGCGCCGGCAGCAATCAAGGTCTGTGCCACGGCTAAATTTCCCTGCTGAGCCGCAAACATAAGGGGCGTAGTGCCCTTCTGATCGATGGCGTTGACCGACACCCCCGCTGCCACACAAGCCCGTACACGGTTCACATCCTCCTGTTTTACCGCGTCAAATAGGGCTGCTGTATCCACCAGATTCGGGTCGCGATCGCGCATGGGGATAATACCTCCCCCTCAGCAAAATTGGGCTAGCCCATCCAGCTTACCCCAGACTGATTTCCCTCCCGGCCTTGAGTTAAATCTTGTGACAATTCCTCGTCAAGAAACGTAAAGGGGGGATCAGCCTGTGGAAAACCCCCAATTTTCTGTGGAAAACCCTGGGGAAAACCCTGGGGAAAACGGGGCAAAGTTGTGGGAAACTTACCTAGGTATAAATACGCTGTGGAAAAGTCGCTGAGTTTTCCACAGTTTTTCCACAGGCTGAGATCGTCTGTAATATTGACAGTGTAAGGGTTTCAAATTTTTATCCACAGTTTCCACAGGCCCTACTACTACTAGATTAATTTTTTAAAAAAAACAGCAGCGATCTTTTAAACGCGCACAAGACAAACTGAAACCGTACAACCGTACAAAGGTTGGAATGAGTGAAACGGGGATGCTAGGATCTCAGTCCAGTTCTCTCTAGCGAAGTAACCCGATCGCACAAATACCAACTAAACGACGACGAAACATTCCGCCCGCCCGCGCTGCGCGTTTTCCCCAACTTCCCCAGCCTTTTCCCCAGTCCTTTTCGCCAATTCCCTTGCCCTCAACGTCTTGAACTAGGCAGAGTCCCCATGAAACTGGTTTGTTCCCAAAGTGACCTCAGCACCCATTTGTCCCTGGTGAGTCGAGCGGTGCCGTCGCGGCCTACCCATCCGGTGTTGGCGAATGTGCTGTTGGCGGCGGATGCGGCGACCCAACGGGTGAGTTTGACGGCCTTTGACCTGAGCTTGGGGATTCAAACGAGTTTTGCGGCTCAGGTAGAGGCTCCGGGGGAGATTACGCTCCCCGCCCGGTTGTTGGGCGATATTGTGTCGCGCTTGCCTGCTGATAGTGAAATTACGCTGGAAATCGACAGTGACCAGCCGACGACGGCGCGGTTATCCTCTCGCTTTGGCCACTATGAGGTGCGGGGCTTGGGGGCGGAGGATTTCCCGGAGTTGCCGCTGATGCAGACGGGGGAGGCGGTGCCGCTACCGGCGGAGGCATTGGTGCAGGGACTTCAGGGGTCGCTGTTTGCGGCCAGTACGGATGAAACCAAGCAGGTGTTGACGGGGGTCCACCTCAAGGTATTGCAGGATGGGTTGGAGTTTGCGGCCACAGATGGCCATCGGTTGGCGGTGGTGGAAACGGAAAATCCGGAGGATGAGGCTGGGGCTAAGTCGCCGGTGGATGAGTTTGCGGTGACGGTTCCGGCGAAGGCGCTGCGGGACCTGGAGCGGATGGTTGACGCTAGTAAGGCGGATGGGCCGATCGCGCTGTATTTTGATCAGGGCCAGACGGTGTTCCAGTGGGGGGATCAGTACCTCACGACGCGGACCTTGGAGGGTCAGTATCCCAACTATCGTCAATTGATTCCTCAGCAGTTTAGCCGCCAGATTACGGTGGAGCGGAAGCTGTTGGTGGGGGCGTTGGAGCGGATTGCGGTGTTGGCGGATCAGAAGAACAATGTGGTGAAGGTGACGATCGACAGTACGAATCAGGAGATCACGCTGTCGGTGGAAGCGCCGGATGTGGGCAGCGGGGAGGAGAAGATCCCGGCCCAGGTGTCAGGGGAGGATCTGGAGATTGCGTTCAATGTGAAGTATTTGCAGGATGCGCTGAAGGCGTTGCCCTCGACGGAAATCCAACTCCAGTGCAATCAAGCCACCAGTCCCGCGATCGTGACGCCCCTGGGGGCCTTGAAAATGACCTACCTGGTGATGCCGGTGCAGATTCGATCGTAGGATTACTCGCTGTCCTAGGCAATACTGCCCCGCTTTCGGGTTTCCTTGTAGGACGTTCCTATGTTGCGCAGGCCCGCCCGAATCATTTCTTGCTCCAGCAGGGCAAAGAACCGGCTACGATCGCCCCCCCGCACCACCGCTTGATTATGGGCCTCGGCCAAGGCGACGGGATAGCCATAGCCCTTTTGCACCTGGGCGATCGTCAAACTCAGGGCCGAATTGAATAACTCGGTATCTTCCGCCACCCAGGCGGGACACTCGATGCGGGCAATTTCCGTCCCCACATGGACATAGCAGAAATAAATCGTTTGCGCCCCATACTGCTCCAAAATCCGTGCTGAACTGCGCCACAGGGGTCCCCGTTGTCCCGGCTGAAGGCGGGCAGCCCAGAGGGCCGTGTCCCGCAGGGGATCAAAACAATGGCAGGGGGGCTGTTGCTTCAGGGGCAGGGCAAGTTGGCGATGCTCTTGGGGAGACGCTGCGCGAACGCGGTTCGCGGGATTGGCAGACTCGGCTTCGCGGTAACAATGCTTAAAACAGTCGGGATTGGGATAGGGACAGGCTTGTAGGCGGAGGAAATTCGTACTTTCGCCACTCCGGGAAGCACTCAGGTAGCCAATGAGGGGAACCCGATGCTGACGGAGTTGCTCCCAGGCCCGCAGGATCGGCGGCAAAATCAGGGCGCGGGCTTCTGCCGGTAATGGGTCCAGAAACCAGTAGATCAGCGACCCATCGACCATTGCGAGGCGGGGTGGAATTTTCTCGTTGTTACTCGCTTGATCAGGAGAGTTGAGGACGCGATCGGTATTCCCCGACTTGATAGCCTGCTCGCCAACCCCATTCCCCGACTCAACCATCGTCAGTGCAGTGGCCAATTCTGCTAAAACCGTCACTTCCGAGACGGTGCGGCGATGCCCCATCCATTCCTCAGTGCGAATGCCCCACTGGCGGGACAGGTACAAATCCTCGGCTCGGTAAAACACCTCCGGTAGGCTATCGAGCAACGGTTGGCGGTTCTGGCCGTAGTGCAATACGACCCGGCCAATATTCAGTAAATAACAATAGGCAATCTCGTGGTGGCTGGGGGCAATCTGGGAGCCGTCGGTGGCGATCACAGTATGGCGAGGGGGCGGGGGCTGAATTGCCACCTGAGTGGTCAATGGCTCGACGGGCACGGCGGCGGTGAAGGCAAGGCGATCGCGCCATTCCTGATGGGTTTGCACCAGTTCGGCTTGGCGATCGCGGGCCTGTTGCAAGAATCGCAGCGCTAAATCCAGGCGTTTCTGGGCAGCGGTGGCCTCCTGGGACAGGTGTTGGCTGAGGCCCTGGAGTTGTTGCGCCAGTTTGGTGAGGTCAAGCATGGCCAGGAAAACATAACAAATGTGGGGGCACGCTGTAGCGATTGTGTTGAAAGTCAGTTGAAAGTCAAGAGACTGGGGAAAGTTTTTGCCGCCGCAATCGTAAGCATAGCAAAGTGACGGCCAGCCTTGGCCGTTCGGCCGTGGTTAATGGGGGCAACCCCCACTAAACGAGCAATCTGTTGATCGCTCCAGGTGCCAAGTTCCGGCAATTCGGCTAAACAACGCGCCGCAGTGACCGGGCCAATGCCGTTGACTGCATTCGGAGACTGGCAGGCCAGGGCTTGCGGCAGGATATGGACATCGCGGGTCGCTTTACTGACATCAATACAAAGCGGTATTCTTTACCCAGGGGCAGACGGGTTACCTAATCCTCAACATACAAGGGGCAGGTTTTCCAGAATATTTCAACGAGGCAAATCAATCTTGATAAACCTGCCCTGCCTAGAGAGCGCGGTACATCAAGACGATCGCGTTTTTTTAGATTTTGGGTTAACCATCGGTATCCTGAGGCTGGGCGGGTTCAGGTAGATTTTGCGTTTTCCCCATCGATTTGGGTGCAACCCGCCCCTACGAAATGTTTTTTGAAAAAAATTTTTTTATGGTTATCCAAGCGTAACTGCTGTCCTTAAGTCGGTCTCTTACACGCTGATGACGCGTATTCGGTTTGACCTTGTTCCTGATCCAAGCCCAGCAGCAAGGACAGGCCAAAAAGCAGCAAGCCGCGTTGCTAGAGACAGATCTGCCGCAACTGTGGATTCTCGCCAGTGCCATCACCCAACCCCAACTCACCGGACTGGGGGCGATCGCACAACCCGATTGGCCTACGGGGGTTTACCACTTGCCAAGCCTGCTGCGAACCGCCATGATCGATCCGAAGACTATACGCCTTTGCTCTTTGTCGCGGGCCGAACTACTCGATCGTTTTCAAGCCCAGTAAGCTGCGATCGCAGGAGATTGCGCACGACTAGTACAGCAAACATAAAGTTTCGCAACGTTGGTAGTAACGACTTTAGTCGTTGCCGGCTAAAGCCAGCACTACGAACGTTGCAGAATTTACTGTTCGAGCTACTAGTACATCAAACATAAAGTTTCGCTCGGACAGACAGGTTTACCATAGTGTAGATGTACTAAAGTCATGCCGGTTTCAGGATGTTGGCTGCCCCCCATTTCGATAAAACCGTAGCGATTATAAAAATGCCGCCCGATCGTATTTTGCGCAAAAACATCCACGGCTAGTGCGCCTTTAAGCTGCACCGCATAATCCATCAGGGCAAGACCTACTCCTCGGCCTTGCATGGCCGGATCAACAAAGAACCCACCGACCGTTTGGCCAAGCAACGCCATGAAACCAACTACTTGGCCTAGGTGTTCGTACACCCAGGTTTCAGCCACCGGTAAATACGGATTGGCATCAATACCCCCTCTCAACAATAACCAGTCGCACAGCAGGCATGGCGCTGATCTTTAGCCTAGGCAGCCAGCTTCCATCCCCATCCTGCTGCCAGTCGTAACAAGACCGGCCATGCCCAACAAAAAAGCCCTGACTGAAACAGCCAGAGCAATCAAGCCTCAATTCCAAAAACCGAAATAGGGAGAAACCAATAAGGAGTAGTCAAATCAGCGAAAACCTTTAGTGAATCCCAAAAGAGAACAGCACCAGGGCCGTCACAAACAACGTCGCCAGACCGCCTTGCAGCGCATACCGTTGTTGCTGGAACGCCGAGGGGTACGTGGCATAGTACATTTCCGGCTCTTTAGCGTAGTTGTTGAGAATGCCGTTGTCGAGTTGGGTAGTATACATCGTCGTTGCCTCTGTGAGTAAGGGGTGTTGTCTGTCCTGTTGTTACACAATGTAACGCATTGTTAAGTTTATTGTCAAGTACTTGACAGATTGATTATTGATGGATCTAATTTGAGTCGCTAATCATCCGGCAAGCACAGCGCGTCACTCGGCCCAGACGTGCAACCGGCCACTCAGCTCGTGCGCAGAATTCAAGTAGCGGTAGACCAACTCACCGAGTTTCCGATGATGGGACGCACCGGGTGCATTGCCAATACGCGAGAGAATGACGAATCCTTGCGACCTCGCATCTGGTAACGAATAACACGGCAAAGCTACCCGATCCCAAACCCTAAATACCCTCCTGCTCATGCCCCACAAACTCGACAAGGCATAAGGAACACGGCCCCATAGTTCTGGATCTACCCTCATCATGTCTTTACTCAGGATCAGACTATTGGGGGGATTTTCCCTCGTATTTGAGGATCGTCCCGTGACTACCCTCAGTAGCGGACGATCGCAGGCTCTCTTGGCCTACCTGCTTCTGAATCGTCAAACCGCCCAATCCCGACAACGGATCGCCTTTCACCTGTGGCCAGACTCAACCGACGAGCAAGCACGGGCTAATTTGCGCAAAGAGTTAAGCCGCCTACGCCATAGCCTGCCCCACGCAGACGACTATCTTCAAGTTGATACCAAAACGTTGCAATGGTTACCCAGCCGGAACTTTAGTCTCGATGTCATTGAGTTTGAAACCGCTACCAAAGCTGCCGAACAACCGGCGAATCCCCAAACCCTGCGCACCCAGTTGGCACAAGCCCTGGAACACTACCGGGGTCATCTGCTCCCGCATTGGGAAGAGGATTGGTTACAGCCCGATCGCGAACGTCTGCGCGATCGCTACCTTTGGGCCTTAGGGCAACTCGTCCAGGTCGCTGAAACCCAACACGATTACCCCACCGCCCTCGCCTATGCCCAACACCGTCTCCGGGCTGATCCCCTCAATGAAGCGACCTATGCCACCCTCATGCGCTTACATGGGTTGAATGGCGATCGGGCCAAGGCATTACAGGTTTACCACCAGTGCCTGACAATGTTACGGGAAGAGTTAGGGGTTGATCCCAGTGGGGCCACCCGCAAGCTTTATGAAGCCCTCCTGATGGAGGCGGAAATCCCTGACGTATCGCCTAATGTTGATCGCCCCCTTGTCGATCGCCCCCTTGCGCCTACGCTTCCGTCAATATCGCTACCAGCCCCTATCTCCCGTTCAGCCCCATCACCCCTAGTGGGCCGCGAACACGAATGGGGTTTGATTCAGCAATGGGTCAGTACCGTTTTACCGGGAATGCCTCACCCAACTTCCGGCGATCGCTCCCTAGATGCTCAACCTAAAGTATTGCTCTTATGCGGCGAACCTGGGATTGGCAAAACCCGCCTCCTGGAAGAACTACGCAGTCTAGCGGCCACCCATCATGCCCAGGTGCTGTGGGGACATGGTTTTGCGGCTGAGCAGATGCGACCCTATGGCGTTTGGATTGATGCGTTACGATCGGGGGCGATGACCGCAACCACAGACATTCCCCCTGAACTCGGCTTTTTACTACCCGAAGTGGGCAAACCGCCCCACGCATCGCCTGACCTGAGTCATTTATTTGATGCCGTCGTCCATCTGCTCAAACAATGGGCAGCTCAGGGACCTCTGTTAGTGTTTCTGGATGATATCCAGTGGCTAGATGACGCTTCCGCTGCCCTGCTGCACTATGCCATCCGTTTACTGCGGCCCTTGCCCGTTTTATTTGCCTTTTCCGCCCGCCCGCAGGAATTAGTTGATCATGCGGCGGTCTCACAAGTCATCCAAGCGCTACGCCGGGAACAATGGTTGCAAACCCTGGAATTGCAGGTTCTCGATCGCGAGCAAACTGCCGCGTTAATTCGCAGTACCCAGGCAATCCCCGCCGCCGCTTTATCCCTATCGGTGGTCAACCAGGTGTTTATCGATAGCGGCGGGAATCCTCTTTTTGCCCTGGAAATTGCCCGATCGCGGAGCATTGCCCCAGGCGAATCGCGTCAAGGCGGTACCGATGGCACCTGGAACCCTAATCAACCGGCCCCTACAGTTGAAGCCCTGATTCGCGATCGCCTCCAGCAACTGGATAGTGCAACGCGAGCAATTTTGCCGTGGGCTGCTGCCTTGGGCCGTAATTTTCAACCTTCGATGCTGGCCTATGTGGCCGACTATCCAACGACCCAGTTACTAGCGGCGATCGCCCAATTGGAGCAACAGGCGATTATTCGGCCCAGCACGGCTGGGGAGACCGAACGGGGCTATGATTTTGCCCACGATATCGTGCGGCAGGTGGTCTATGCCCAGCTATCGGAACCACTACGGCAACTTATCCACGCCCAGATTGCGCATAAACTCGACCAGCAGGCCCCCCCCGACCAGAGTCTTGCCAGTACCATTGCCCACCACGCGGCCTTGGGCGGCGATCGTGCCCTAGCAGCCTCGGCGGCCCTTGCCGCAGCAGAACGGTGTCTGAAATTATTTGCCTATGCGGAAGCCTTCGCGCTTGCCCAACAGGGGCTGCACCATTGCCAAGGGCTACCGCCCCAGACGCGCCTGGTTCTCCAAGCCAGTTTGCTGCGGGTGGGTTTCCTGGCGGGGGTGACGGGCGATCGGGCAATGCAGTTGGAGTATGAGGTGCAGCAGGTGCTGGATGAGGCCAAGCGGTTGGGGGTAGCCCAGGCCGCAGCGATCGCCCTGGAAACCTTAATGAGCTTGCAGTTCGATCGCAGTAACTTTACCGATGTGCATCAGCATTCCCTCCAGGCCGCTGAAGTGAGTCGGGTGGCGAGTCCTGCGATCGCGGCCCAGATGTTGGCCTATAGCGGTTCGTGTTTGGCGGAAATTGGCCGGGATATGCGACGGGCAGAAGCGCTGCTCCTGGAGGCCCAGACATTGGCAAACCGGGTTGGCCTAGAACTGTGCGATCTGTTCAGTGGGTTGGGCTGTGTGGCCCGTCACTATGGCCGCTATCCAGAGGCGCGATCGTACTTGCAACGGGCATGGCGGTTGACCCAAGCCCAGCAGGATCACTGGCGCGAGTGTACCTATCTCAGCTATTTGGCCATGCTTGAGTTGGAGACGGGGCAACCCCAGGCCGCCCTAGCCTATGGTGAGGAAATGCAGGCCGTGGCGGCAAAAATGCAAGGGGAAGGCAGTGAGGCGGTGATCGCACAGGCGTTGATGGCCTTGGCCCATTATCAATTGGGGGATTCAGAAACAGATACCGAGATCACGCAGGCGATCGCGACGTTGCAACAGTTGGATGCAAAACGCATGCTGGCTTACGTCTTAATTGGGCTGGCTGAGACTGACTTAAACCGGGAGCAACCAGCGTTGGCGGTCGATCGTGCCCAATTTGCCCTTGAAAATGCCCAAATTGTGAACCATCCGAGTGAGATTGCCCTCGCTTGGGCCGTTTTGATCCAAGGCTTATTCACGAGCGGGGAGGGACAACGCGCCACCGAACAGTTGACGCAACTTCAGCAAACCCTTGATCGTGCGGCTCTCAGTCTACGGGCACAAACAGCGATCGATCACGTCACACCAGACCGCCCCCCAATCCCTCTAAAATAAGCGAATACATACCACTAACCCCTGCACACCCGCTTAAGACAATTTGGCATGGTCACCAATCCCTCCCCCCCAGAAACCGCCCCAGATCAGCCCTGGTGGGTACAGCAGTGGGTGGATCTGCTCAATTCCTATCGCTTCAAAAAACGCTTGGAACGTGCCCGCAACTATGCCCGCGAAGGCCATGTCCTGCGGATTGAGTTTGTTGGCCCGAAGGTACTGGCCGATGTCCAGGGAACTGAACCCGATCCTTACAAGGTGTCCCTGTTTCTCAACCCCTTCAGCGACGAGGAATGGGGCTATGTGATCGAAAGCATGTCCAAGCGGGCGATTTTTGCTGCCAAACTCCTCGCGGGGGAAATGCCCGCCAATATCGAGGAAGTCTTTACCCAAAACGGCCTCTCCCTGTTCCCCTTCACCCTCTCCGAAATTCGTAGCCGCTGCTCTTGCCCCGACAAGGCCAACCCTTGTAAGCACATTGGTGCAGTCTACTACCTCCTAGGCGATCGCTTTAGTGAAGATCCCTTTGTGCTGTTTCAACTACGCGGACGCACCCGTGAGCAAATTCTCACTGCCCTGCGCCAACTCAGGAGCCAGGGGGAAACGGCTACCGATGCCGCACCCCCCGTAGCGCCAACGATCGCAGCCGCGCCCCCCTTACCCGCGATTGAGCAGTTCTGGAACTATAGCGAACCCCTGGAACCCTCACTGGTGGTC
>NZ_JBRCAD010000190.1:0-6213 GCF_053493415.1 Trichothermofontia sp.
CAAGTTTCGCTATTTGCAACTAGAACTCAGCCGTCGCTGTTCGCTCGTCCATTGGAGCTACGATTTGCTTCCAGAAACGCTTGTATGACTCTCGCACCCTCAAGTGTAAAGTTTTATATCTGGATTCAACACTTCTGGGTGGTACTGGCTTGGGCTTAACCTTAGTCAAACATCAGGTTGAACTCCTGGGCGGTGTTATTCAAGTCGAAAGCCATGCAAGACATACCTGCTTTACGATTGAGATTCCCTATCGTAGGATTTAAGAGATGAGTAGGATTTAAGATGACCTGTATGAGGCTAATGATATGGGAAGGTCAGCTTAAAAGAAGTCGGATTACAAAGCCTAATGTCAAATTTTCCTGATAGTTGACCTGCTAAAATTTGAACTAACCGAAGCCCCATTGATTGAATATTTTCCCATTCAAAATCAGGCAACAGACCAATGCCATCATCCCATACAGTCAATATCAAACTATCAGTTTCTGTTTGATCGAGATGAATGCCAATTTTTCCCGAACGCCCCTTCGGGAAAGCATGTTGCAGAGCATTATTGATGAGTTCATTCAAGATTAATCCTAGAACAATACTTTCTTCTAGACGAATTATTGCTTTTGAGTCAATCACAATCTCATAGGTAATATGTTGAGCAAGAATCGAATAGGTAGCAAAAATATTCGTGAGTAATCGTTCGACGTAGGCTGCAAAATGAATATGTGTAAGATCTTCCGATTGATAAAGATGTTCATGAATTAATGCCATTGTACTAATGCGATGTTGGCTCTCAATTAGGACATCATAAGCTGTCCGATCTTGAATGCGATTTGCTTGTAAGGACAATAAACTAGAAATAATTTGCAAATTGTTCTTAACGCGATGATGTACTTCGGATAACAGGATCTCCTTCTCTTGCAGGGATTGTCTGAGAGCCGCTTCTGTGCGTTTAAGCTCAGTAATATTTGCACAGGTACCCACCAGGCGATAAATACGCCCTTGACTATCCTTGAGTGGGGTTAAGCTAGTTTGCCACCAGTATTCTTGATCTTGAAAGGGCAAAAGTTCTTCATAGGTAATGGCTGTCCCTAGAGCAATACACTTTTGATACTGCTGGCGAACCCAGGCGGCGGCAGCAGGGGGAAAGATCTGTTCCGGTGTTTGGCCAAAAAATGCCTCTGTCGCCATCCCCAGTAACCTAGATTGGGCGGGGTTAATACTCACATAGCGAAGATCCCCGTCGGGTAAGACATCAATCACAAAAATGCCGTCATGTACAGATTCGTAGATACTACGCAAAAAATTCTCCTGCTCCAGGAGAGCCAATTCCACATGTTTACGATCGGTGATATCTTCAGCAACGCCAATAAATCGTAATACTTGTTGAGTAGCCGCTTGTACCGTTGAAATGCGTGCCCGAATCCAGCGAATAGCCCCATTGGGTTGAATAATGCGATATTCACGCTCAACGGATTGCCCCTGAAATTGTTCTTTAAGGGACGTTCTAACCATCTCTAAATCATCCGGATGAATAGCCTCAATCCAGTCTTCTGGATGTCGATAAAGGTCGTCACGGGAACGTCCCCATAGATCTTCGTAGGCCGGACTAATGTAGAGAAATTCACCTGTGATCGATCGAATAAAGAAAACCTGGCTAATGGCAGTCGTGATTTCGTGGAATTGTTTTTCCATCTGGCAGCGTTGGGCCTGCTCTTGGGCTAGAACCTCCGCCTGTTCCGCGAACGATTGTGTTAAGGATTGCACCCGCTGGTAAAGGTGTTCAGGGGTGAAGCAACTGAGCAGATCCAGGGCCGTCACGGTGCCCGCAAAGCCACCGGCCTGGTTGACCGCAACAATGGGTAACCCCGCGACCGACTGTATCGCTGTCCAAACCGTGTCTAAGGGAGTTTGCAGGGGTAGGGTAAGGGGCACAGGATGCATCAGTCTGCTGGCGGTCACAGGCTCCGGGGTGAGGGTTGAGGGGGCCGCCGGAAGCAGGGCCGAGGCTGTTAGCAAGCCGATCGGCAGGGGTACCGATTGTCCTGGCAATCGCTGATCATGGTCTGCCGGCATCACCGCAGCACAGTGACCGGGATGGGTCATCATCGCGGTGGCCACTTGACGGTAGGTGGCCGTGGGGGACACCCAAAGGCTCGGCAACGGTTCTAGATCGGCCAGGGTATAAGCAGCTAGAACGGTCAAAACCTCCCATTCCCCCCAGAGGCGATCGAGGCTAATGATACCCAACAGTTGACCGCGATCGTCCTGGGCCAATAGGTAAGTACTGGCCTGGGCTTGCATCTGCTGCATCAGGTAAAAAGCATTGACCTGCCCCGTTGGCGGGACGGTAATCGCTGCTTGGGACTGATAGTCGGCAACCGTCACCGGATCATCCCAGGGGTTGACTTGGGCGATCGCCCGCACCCCATCTGCTGCTGTGAAGCTACCCACCAGCGTGGTCGCAGTGGCAATAGGCAGAATTGGCCAGGGGGACTGGTGCAAGAGTGGGAGCACCGCTGCGATCGGTACCTTGGGGGAAACCCCCCGATCACAGGGGTGCAGAATCGAATCAATCGCAATCAGCATCGTCACTGCGCTAGTTTTGGCGCGCCTGAACTACGTGTGTGTGCTGTCAGCCGTAAATTTTCGGGTTGCCGATAGGCCCCAAGACCGTTTGCCAGCCCTCTCCCTGCAACAGTACACTCAGGATGAGCGGGACGCATCCGTTGCTCCTAGGGAGACGCTGCACGAACGGGCTAAGCTGGTTGGAAGTCCTCATCTTAAGCTTGACGCTGGGCTAGGGCAAGGGAAGCTGAACACAAAAGCAGTGCGATCAGCGCGCCGACCTGCCAGTCAGACGGTCTACCGTATACAATCCGAATACAGTCCGGGTTTTGACGGTTATATCTGCAAAATAGGAGTGTGGCCTACTTTGGTGCCATAGATTACCAAATTGCTCGCCTTGGAACCCTTATCCCATTGAATCAATGATGAGCCAGTACTACAGCACTTCCATACTCGGTGAGGTACAGGCAAGGGGCTTAAGCCCCTGGTTGGCAAGGCTTGACCGTACTTCATTAGAACGGGAACGGCTGCATCAAAATGGCATAGAGCAGTCGCTAGTGATGTTGATGGATATCAGGAAATAATGCCAGCAAAGCCTAATTCTTAGGTATTACAAAATTGACCCGAACTATGGTGACGCTTTCTACATTATGGCCCATATTTTAATTATTGATGATGATCCCGTTATTCGATTGTTGTTACAAAAAACCTTTCAGAAATTGGGATATGGAATTTCACTGGCAGTGAATGGAAGCGAGGGGTTAAAGATTATTGAGAAATCCTATGCAACGCTGGATGTAGTCATTTGCGATTGGATGATGCCAACGCTGGATGGGTTAGAGGTCTGTCGGCGGGTTAAGGCTAATCCGCAGACAGCTTCTTTATTCTTTATTTTACTGACGGCTAAGGGTGGCATTTCCGATCGCATCCAAGGCTTGGATGCAGGGGCTGACGATTTTTTAACCAAGCCGATCGATATGGGTGAAATGACAGCCAGGATTCGCTCGGCCTTACGCATTTGTGATCTGACGCGGGATCTGCAGGAACAAAAGCAGCTTCTGGAAAGCCAGTTAGCGGAGGCGGCTGCCTATGTTCGCTCCATCTTGCCACCGCCTATGACCCAGCCCATAGCTATTAATGCTCAATTTATTCCCTCCATGCAACTAGGAGGCGACTGTTTTGACTATTACTGGCTAGATCCCGATTATTTAGTGGTTTATCTATTGGATGCCTCAGGACATGGGATTGGCGCGGCATTGCTCTCCATTTCGGTTCTGAATATGCTGCGCTCCCAATCCTTACCGGATGCAAATTTTTATCATCCTGGTAGCGTGCTCCAGGCGCTTAATGAAAACTTTCAAATGGATAAGCATGGTGAGCGCTATTTTACGATCTGGTATGGAGTATATAATCGTGTCAAACGACAATTGACCTATGCCAGTGCGGGCCATCCACCCGCTATTCTCATTTCTGGTCAGTCCGCCCCAGCGACTCAGGTCCAGTACCTAAAGTCGTCGGGAATGCCCATTGGCATGTTCCCTGACATTCGGTTTGAGAACAGCTATCACACGATCGCGCCCAATAGTTCGCTCTATATCCTAAGTGATGGTACCTATGAAATTATGCAGTCGAATGAAACGATTTGGGGGTTGGATAAACTTGTTGAAGTTTTCAAGAGCGCACAAGTCAAGCAAGATCGTGATCTCGATACCATCCTTGCCCACATCCAATCTGTCAACCAGAATCAAGATTTGGAAGACGATCTATCCTTGATTCAAGTTAACCTAGATTAATATCCAATATTCTGAATATTTCCCTACCGTGCTCATGGATTGGCTGTTGGTACCGCTAAATTACGAGTTTATACGCCTTGCATTAATTGCTGGTTTACTCATCGGCATCCTCTGCCCGATCGTGGGGAGCTTTTTGATTGTGCAACGGATGGCGATGCTGGGGGATGTGGTCGCTCATGCCGTATTGCCGGGACTCGCGATCGCCCATTTCTTGGAGATCAATCTTCTGTTGGGTGCCTTTACCTTTGGGACCCTGAGTACGTTTCTGATTGCCTGGATACCGTCCCAAACCCGTGTCAAGGCAGATACGGCAATGGCATTAACCTTCGCCAGTTTCTTTGCCTTGGGAATTACCCTATTAACACGATTCAAAAGTTCTCTGGATTTAGAGGATTTACTATTTGGTAATATCCTCAGTATTACCAGGGCCGATATTGGCGAAATCATTGGGATTGCAATTGTCATTCTCCTGGGCATCAAACTGTTCTATAAGGAATTGTTGTTTTTTACCTTCGATCGCCAAGGAGCCGAAGCAATGGGGTTACCGGTGAAGGTCCTGAACCTGGGGCTGATGGCCGGGATTACCCTGACGATTATTGCCAGCATGAAAGCCGTCGGTGTGATTTTGGTCATCGCCCTGATGGTGGGGCCTGCGGCCACGGCCTATTTATTTGTCAAAGAACTCCACTGGATGATGCTCCTAGGAGCCGCCTTGGGGGCGATCGCCAGCACCCTGGGTTTGTATCTCAGCTATTACCTGAATCTCCCCTCTGGCCCCGCGATCGCGCTGACCGTCTTTGCGGGCTTTACCCTGGCGTTAGGGTGGACTTGCTATCAATCAGGACTGCCACCGGGGAAAGTGGCACCGCCGCGATCGCGCCCCAACGGCAATCAGCCATGATGGGGAAGGCTAAGTGCCATGATCTGTGAGTTGCCGTTCAGGGCGGTTTGCCATGTCTTTCCAGTCCGATCCGCGCCGCCAAAATTTAGAAATTTCCGTGAGGGCTTCCCATCCCCAACTATTGGCGGGTCTAGATGACTGGCTACAGCGGGGTCTAATTGCTGATGCCACCGTGCGTCGTTTATGCCAGGAGCACCTGACCTGCCGTCTACCGACCCCCCAGCCCGATGCCGCCGATGCCCCCAGTCCAGTGGCGGCCCCGCCTGAAACGCGGCTAACGGCCCATGCGGATGCCCGCGATCGGGACCTGGCTATGCCCATGCCCCCAGCGACCGCAGGGGCAGATTTCAATGCAGCCGGAGACCGTGCCCGCCCGGTAGCACCGCCACCCGGTGTGATCGCCCGTTTTCTTCAATCCCTGATGGCCGAGTTGAGTGTGCTGTGGCTATTGGGGCTGGGGGTGTGTTTAGTCGTCGTGTCGTCAGCCGTGTTGGCCGCCAGTCAATGGCAGCAGTTTACCCCCACGGGCCAATACGCCATCCTGTGGCTCTACACCCTGGTGTTCTTTGGAGCAGCATTTTGGACGGGGCGCCAGCCCAATTTACGCTCGACGGCCTGGATGCTGCAATTGGTGACCCTACTCTTGGTGGCGATCAATACCTGGGCGATGGATACCTTGCGCCTGTGGGCGAGTCCCTGGGGGTGGCTACTGGGGGCGATCGCCAGTCTGAGTCTCATTGCGATCGTCCAATTTCTGACCCACCGCCCCCCTAGGGAAGGCGCGACCCCGCCTCGCCCTCTCCTACCTGCCATCAACTACCTAGCGTTGAGTGGTTTGCACTGGGGTTGGGCGATCGCGGACTGGCCCCTACTGGCGGTCTACGCTGGCGTTAGCCTGACCTTCCTGTTCACCGTTGCCCGTCCTCCCCGACCCTCTCCCGTGGCCTCGCCGCCCTCAGAACC
>NZ_JBRCAD010000191.1:0-17553 GCF_053493415.1 Trichothermofontia sp.
CCGCTACCCCTACGGCCCCTCACCCCCGCGAAGCTGCCTATCAGGCCCTCCTCAATGACACGTTGATCATGCGCATTGATCGGCAGGGGGTTTACCAAGACTACGTGGTGCCACCAGGCTTTGACGCCATTGGTACCCCTGCTACTGTGATTGGGCGTCACCTGCGCGAATGCTTACCGCCGGATCTGGCCCAGGCCCGTTTGACCCAAATCCACACTGCCCTAGCCACCGGCACGCTGCAACAGAGCGAGTATCATTTAACGATCGCCGGCAAGCGCCATGACTATGACGCCCGCATGGTCCCCTGCGGACCCGATGAAGTCCTGATCATGGTCCGGGATATCAGCGAACAAAAGCAGACGGCGGCAGCCCTAGAGACCGTCGAACAGACCTACCGTAGTATTTTCGACAATGCTCTTGAGGGTATTTTCCGAACAACGCCAGCAGGCCAATACCTGAGCGCGAACCCGGCCCTCGCCCGGATTTATGGCTACGACTCCCCCGCCGAACTCATGGCCGCGTTTACCGATATTGCCCATCAGCTTTATGTTGTGCCGGAGTGCCGTCAGGCGTTTATCCACCAGATGCAGACCCAGGGGTTTGTCGCCCGGTTTGAGGCCCAAGTCTATCGTAAGGATGGCAGTGTGATTTGGATTGAGGAGCACGCCCGGTCTGTACGGAATGCCAATGGCGAACTTTTGTACTACGAAGGCATGGTGCAGGACATCACCCAGCGTAAACAGGCGGAAGCTATCCAGGCGGCCCATGCCCAAGCATTACAGCAACAGCAGGCCGAATTGGCCCAATCCCTTTCCATCCTGCAAGCGACCCTAGAAGCCACTGCCGACGGTATTTTGGTGACCGATTGTGCCTGGAATGTGGTGAACTACAATCAACAATTTGTCACTATGTGGGGTATCCCAGCGGCCATTTTGGCAACCGGTAGCCGTGAGCAGGAATTGAATTTCATTTTGGAACAACTGAAACAACCCGAAACGTTCCTAAGCTGTACGCTGGATTTGGAGAATGCTCCCTATGCCCAGGGCCAGGATCGGTTTGAGTTGAAGGATGGTCGAATTTTTGAACGCCATTATCGCCCCCAATGTGTGGCCGGGAAAGTGGTGGGACGGGTCTGGAGTTTCCGTGATATCACGGAGCGGACGCGCATTGAACGGCTAAAGGATGAATTTGTTTCGATGGTCAGCCATGAATTACGCACCCCCCTCACTTCAATTCGTGGGTCCCTGGGGCTGATCCTGGGGGGGGGTTCCGGTGAATTGCCCGATCAGGCCCGGATGCTGTTAGATATTGCCTATAAAAACAGTGAACGGTTAATCACCTTAATTAACGATATTCTGGATGTTGAGAAAATTGAATCGGGGCGGATTGATTTCAATCTGCAATCCCTAGAACTGCCCCCCTTACTCACCCAGGCGATCGCCACGAACCAAACCTACGGTGAACAGTTTCAGGTGCAGTTTGTCTTAACCGAGGCGGTGCCCTGCCAGGTGAAAGCCGACCCCGATCGCCTGATGCAAGTCCTTGCGAATTTGCTCTCCAATGCGGCTAAATTTTCCCCAGCGGGCAGCACGGTGGCGGTGTCAGCCCAATACCTGACGACCGCTCCCCCCTGGGTGCGGGTTGCCGTGCGCGATCATGGCCCCGGCATTCCTCCGGAATTTATACCCCGGATTTTTCAAAAATTTGCCCAGGCCGATTCCTCGAATACGCGTCAGAAGGGCGGTACGGGCCTGGGGCTGAGTATTAGCAAGGCGATCGTGGAGCGGTTGGGCGGCAAGATTGGTTTTGACACCGCCCCCAACGTGGGCACCACGTTCTACTTTGATTTGCCGCTGTTGACTGAGGTCCCAACGCCGACAAGCCCACCGGTCCTAGCGCCCTCCCACCGCTCGCGCCTTTTGATCTGTGAAGATGATCCCGACATTGCCACCCTCCTGCGCTTGATTTTGCAGCAAGGGGGCTTCCACTGCGACATTGCCCAAAGTGCCGCCGAGGCCAAGCAACACCTAGCCCAACAAGCCTACGACGCCATGACCATTGATCTGGTATTACCCGACCAGGATGGCATTTCCCTGATTCGTGAAGTGCGATCGCAGTTTCCGGCAACAGATCTGCCGATCGTGGTGGTCTCGGCCCAAGCCCAAGCGGGACGGCAGTCCCTCCAGAACGGGGGGTTAGCCGTGATGGAATGGCTAGAGAAGCCGATCGACCACCAACAATTGCTCAGCGTTGTCCAGCAAGCCGTAGCCCAATCATCGGCACACCGCCCTAGAATTTTGCACGTTGAGGATGATCCGGATATTTTGCAAGTCACCGCTGTGATTTTGCGCGATCTGGCTGAGGTCGTCGCTGCTCCCAGTCTGGCCGCTGCCCGACAACACCTTCAGGCCCAATCCTTTGACCTCATTTTGCTGGATTGGACCCTGCCTGATGGTTCAGGACTGGAGCTACTCGGTGATCTGCGCCAATGGGTCACCACGGTGGCTCCGGCTCCGGCCATCACGGCACCGCCCCCTACCCCGGTGGTGATTTTTTCCGCCCAAGATTTGGATGCCGAAGCTGCCCATCAGGTGGCCGCGACCCTGGTCAAGTCTCGGACCTCTAACCAGGAATTACTCCAAACCGTTCAAGCTCTCGTCGATAGCAGTGCGCTGCCGACGCCCCCGCCCCCAGCGGTGACCTAAGGTATTCTTGAAGTTGACTGAACGCTCCTATGGACACGCCTCCCCTAAACCGCATCTTACTGGTTGAAGATGATCCCGATATCCAGGTCATTGCCCGCCTCAGTTTGGAATCGGTCGGGGGATTCATCGTCGAACTCTGTGGTTCGGGCCGGGAGGCGATCCAAACGGCACCCAGTTTTTTGCCAGATTTAATTCTCTTGGATGTGATGATGCCCGACATGGATGGACTGAGTACCTTGCAGGCCCTGCGCCAAATCCCAGCCCTTGCCGCCACCCCGGTCATCATCCTGAGTGCCCGCGTCCAAACCCACGAGGTGGAGCATTACCGCCAATTGGGGGCGTTGGAGGTGGTGGCCAAGCCCTTTGATCCGATGCAACTGCCCGCAACGATTCGCCAGATCTGGGTTCAGGCTCATGGATAAGGCATTTCTTGAATTCCAGGAACAACTGGCGGCCCTGCGCCAAACCTATGCGGACCAAATTCTGGATAAGTTTGGTCAAATTGAAACCGTGTGGCAGCGGGTATTGCGGCAACAGCACCAGTCCTATGCGACCCTCTACCAACTCACCCACCGGATGCGCGGATCAGGGGCCACCTTTGGCTTCCTGGAACTCAGCCAGGTGGCCCAGCAGCTAGAGGAACAGTTTAAGCGCCTGTCGGCGGTGGGAACAGCGACACCGGAGCAGATTGAGCAGATTAATCACCTGTTGGCCGAACTGAAGGCGATCGCCCAGCAATCCTTCCAGGCGGCGGCGAGTACCCAGCCCACTAACCTGCCAGAAACCTTTGGCCGGGAATTTATCAAGCGTTTGTTCCAAGCGAGCGCGACCCTGCGTCCCCCGCAGAAGGATCAAGTCTTGCCCAATAAGCTGATTTTCCTATTGGAGCCGGACCCCCAAACGGCCCAGGATCTCAGCATCCAGATGAACTACTTTGGCTATCAAGTCCAACGCTTTGCCGATTTGCCTGCCCTGGAAGCCGCTCTGCAAACCACCTTACCCGATGCCTTAATTCTGGATGTGGCCCTATCAGAGGTGCCTGACTTGACCACAACTGATGAGACGGTGGCAGACTTCGCATCCCTCGGACAATTGCCTCCCAGCGCACCCACCCATCCCCCCATTTTGTTTATCGCCGATCACGAGGATATGAACGATCGCCTCAAGGCCGTGCGGGCGGGTGGGGCGGCCTACTTCACCAAACCCGTTGCGATTAGTACCCTGGTGGATCAACTGGATCACCTGACCGCTGTGACGGCTTTGGAACCCTATCGCATTCTGGTGGTGGATGATGAGCCAGAACAGGCTGACTATTATGCCCGGATATTGGAAGTGGCGGGGATGCGCAGCCGTGTGGTCACAGACCCGATGCTGGTGATGCAGGCATTGGGAGAGTGGGAAGCCGATCTCATTCTTATGGATATGCACATGCCCGGTTGTACGGGATTAGAGTTGGCGGCGGTGATCCGGCAGCAGCCCATTTATGTCAGCACCCCGATCGTGTTCCTGTCGATCGAAACCGACTTGGATCAACACCGGGCTGCCATGCACCAGGGTGGGGATCAATTCCTGGTCAAGCCGATTCCGCCGACGGATTTGGTCATTGAGGTGATGGGTCGGGTACAGCGATCGCGAATTTTACGCTCATTGATGGAGCGCGACAGCCTCACGGGCTTACTGAAACACACGGCCATTAAGGAACAATTGCAACTGGAGATTAAACGGGCGCAACGGCAGCGATCGCGATTAGCCTTTGCCATGCTGGATATTGACCACTTCAAGCAGGTGAATGATAGCTATGGCCATGCGACCGGGGATCAGGTTCTCCGCAGCCTCTCCCGGCTATTGCAGCAGCGTCTGCGCCGGACCGATGCGATCGGGCGCTATGGGGGCGAAGAGTTTGCCATCATTTTGCCCGATACCACCGGAGAATCCGCCCATCGGGTCCTGGATGAAATTCGGGATGGCTTTGCCCATATCCAGCACCAGGGGCGGGATACGGGCACCAATCGCAGTCGTGAGTTTGCCGTAACCTTTAGTTGTGGCATTGCCACTTTTCCCACCTATACCGAAGCCAGTTGCCTCAGCGATGCGGCGGATCGTGCCCTCTATCAAGCCAAAGGCCAGGGGCGCAACCGGGTTGTCCTGGCGAATCCAGTTCTGCTCCCCCCGTGGCAGGGGGTGTCCCCCCCGTTTTAGCTAAACCCTCGTCAGCTTGGCGGCAGCCATCTCAACCTTGTGTGCGGGTAGTCGTCCCCTGGTTTTCAGCCGTGGGATGTCTGCTTCTTAATCTCTTCTTCCAGGAGCCATTTTGGGGATCGGGCTACCCTGGGAAAGGATTCTCCCGCAAGAATTCTCCCTGTTGTTGATTGTTGGCAAAGTTTTGGTAGAGGGGTTATGGCACAACAAAGTTTTGGGTTGATTGGTTTAGCCGTCATGGGCGAAAACCTGGCGTTGAACGTGGAGCGCAATGGCTTTCCCACAACGGTCTACAACCGCAGCTACGAGAAGACGGAACAGTTTATGACCACCCGTGCCCAGGGGCGCAATTTTGTCGGGGCCAAGACGATCGCAGAATTTGTAGCTTCTCTGGAACGCCCTCGCCGGATTCTGATCATGGTCAAAGCCGGGAAACCGGTGGATGCGGTCATTGACCAGTTAAAGCCCTTGCTGGATTCCGGTGACATTATTATTGACGGTGGTAACTCGCTTTATGAAGATACGGAGCGCCGCGTCCAAACCTTGGAATCGGAAGGCTTGCGGTTTATCGGCATGGGGGTCAGTGGGGGCGAAGAGGGTGCCCTCAATGGACCGAGCTTGATGCCGGGGGGAACGGAAGCGTCCTACGAGTACTTGGCTCCGATTCTCACCAAGATTGCGGCCCAAGTCGATGATGGTCCCTGTGTTACCTACATTGGACCGGGAGGGGCGGGCCACTACGTTAAGATGGTCCACAATGGTATTGAGTATGGCGATATGCAGTTAATCGCCGAAGCCTATGATTTGCTGCGATCGATCCTGGGGTTGAGTGCCCAGCAGTTGCATGAGGTCTTCAGCGAGTGGAACGCGACCGATGAGTTGAACTCGTTCCTGATCGAAATTACCGCCGATATTTTCCGCTACGTCGATCCCGACACCCAAAAACCCCTGGTGGATTTGATCCTCGACTCGGCAGGCCAAAAAGGCACGGGCCGTTGGACAGTGGTGACGGCCCTAGAGCAGGGGGTGCCGGTCCCCACCATTACAGCGGCGGTGAATGCCCGCATTATGTCGGCCTATAAGCAAGAGCGGGTTGCGGCCTCCCAGCAGTTGGCTGGACCTACGGCTAAGTTTGATGGGGATGCGAAGGCGTTTGTGAATAAGGTGCGGGATGCGCTCT
Source organism: Trichothermofontia sp. (assembly GCF_053493415.1). Taxonomy (NCBI): domain Bacteria; kingdom Bacillati; phylum Cyanobacteriota; class Cyanophyceae; order Leptolyngbyales; family Trichocoleusaceae; genus Trichothermofontia; species Trichothermofontia sp. The sequence continues at coordinate 6,085 of NZ_JBRCAD010000191.1, forward strand.
ATTGTTCCAAGATTTGCTCCTATGCCCAGGGGATGGCCCTCCTTAACAAGGCGTCCCAGGATTTTAATTACAACTTGAATCTGAGTGAAATTGCTCGGATTTGGAAGGGCGGTTGTATTATCCGGGCGGGGTTCCTGAATAAGATTAAGTCGGCATTCCGGGAGCAACCCCAGTTGCCCAACCTGCTGCTGGCCCCGGAGTTTAAGCAAACGATTCTCGATCGCCAGCAGGCATGGCGTGAGGTGTTAGTCGCCGCAAACACAATGGGGATTGCGGTTCCGGCCTTCAGTGCGTCCCTGGATTACTTTGACAGCTATCGCACCGCTAGCTTGCCGCAAAACCTGACCCAAGCACAGCGGGATTACTTCGGTGCCCACACCTACGAGCGCACGGACAAAGCGGGTAGTTACCACACGGAATGGACTGAAATTCCCGAAGTGGCGGCACGGTAGTGGGTCGGCTTGACGGGCGAGACGCCTCGCTTATGGCCCTGTGTACAGGCTGAGGATCTTGCCCGGCTGCTAGGGCGATCGCTCTAGCTTGCTCCTACCCTGCGGCGATCGGAGCCAATTCTGCTCGCATCACGGTGACGGCTTGACCGCTGAGGTAGACCCGATCGCCACCGTCATATTGCACTTTGACGACTCCCCCACGGGGGGAGGCCTGGTAGGCCAAAAATTGATCTTTGTGAAGCCGATCGCGCCAGTAGGGGGCCAAGCAACAATGGGCGGCCCCGGTGACGGGATCTTCGTTAATGCCTAAACCCGGTGCAAAGAAACGTGACACGAAAGCAAATCCTGATCCCGCTTCGGCCTGGCTGGTGACGATCACCTTCGCGAGCGGTAAGGTTGCCAGCAAACCAAAGTCCGGTTGTAACTGACGCACGATCGCCGCATCGGCTACTTCAATGAGGTAGCCTAGGGAATTTTGATAAACCGCGATCGGGGTGCAGCCCAATGCCTTGATTAAGGCGGGCGGCGCATTAACGGGGGTGGAGGCTGTGGCGGGGAAGTTCAGTTCAATCCAATCACCGCGACGGGTGGCAGTTAACAGGCCGCTTTGGGTATGAAACTGGGCTGGGGTATCACGATCGAGGTGACCTTCACTCCATAGGACATGGGCTGTCGCCAGGGTGGCATGACCACAGAGGGGAACTTCCGTGGTAGGCGTAAACCAGCGCAGGCTAAAGCCATCAGCTTGGGGCAGGACAAAAGCTGTTTCCGATAGGTTCATTTCCTGGGCTACCTGCTGCATCCAGCGATCGGATTTGGGCATCGTTAGCACGCAGACTGCCGCCGGATTACCTGCGAAAGGCATATCAGTAAAGGCATCAACTTGAATAAGGGACTGGGGGACAAGGGATGGGACCATGATTCGGGTTCCTCGCGATCCAGGGATGAGGGAGACTCAGTAGCTCGAAAAATAACTGTGGGGCAGGCAGGATGCCTACCCCCAAGACAGCCAAGGCTATCCCAGGTTCAATTTGTGATCGACTGAGACTGCCTCTCCAGATTAGCCAGTGATCGCTGGAGAGCACTACACCAGATCGGGTGAATCGGCTTGACTAGGACAGCTAGCCCCGATCGCACGCCCCCTACGCTCATGAGGTGACTAGCTCCGGTTTTCCATTCGTGTAGCGTCTCCCGTCTCCGCTGGAGCATCTACGGGTCTGGTTCAATCCCTAGGGCACTTACTGGGCAACTCGGCAATCGGCCCGTATTGGTGCCTAGGTAGCGGCTGCTTCTGGGGTATCGATAGTACGGAAGTTAACTGAGCCACTGGGGAAGCAAGCGATCGACTTTTTTAAGCTCTTGCTTACAGACATGATAATTCGGTTCCAAATGGGCAACTAAGGCCCAAAAGTCAGGCGAGTGATTGAGGTGAACCGTATGACAAAGTTCGTGAATCAACACATAGCGAACTAACGCTTCTGGCAGAAAGAGTAACTTGTAATTGAGATTAATTGACTGACGACTAGAACAACTCCCCCAGCGCGTCTTTTGTCCCCGAATACTCACATGCGTAAAGGGTAGCTGATGGGTACGGCTGAGATCCAACAACCAAGGAGCCAAATGGATATAGGCTTTGCGTTTTAACCAGCTTTCCAAGACCCGCTGACATAGTGCCCGATCGCTCGTCGCCCCCTGCAACAACAACCGATTCCCCAATTGCTCCTGAAGCGAAATTCGTCCCATCGCCGTCGCCACATAATGCACTGACCAGGTTTCCGCGATCGCCAAGAGAGAAATGCGATCGGGTAATGGACAAATCACCTCACGCGATTGATCATCCTCAACGGCAAACCGCTGTAAATGCTTTGCGATCCAGGCTTGTCGCTTACGCAGAATCGCCGGAATTTGCGCCACATCATAGCCGATCGGCACCACCACCTCCAGGCCATGCTGACGGGATACCCGCAGATTCACATACTTAGCCCGTTGGCTATAGCGGAGTGTGTAGTTCGGGAGGGGAGGCGAAGGGAACATAATGACCTAAATTAAGGAATCTCTATAGGAGACTCACTACTATAGTATCTATAGTTTTTTAAGCAATTTATCATACTCACTATGTGACCCGATCCAAAACCAAACAATGGTATCTGCTGTTTTCGCGACACCGACGGCCCGCCAACCTAAGCCTATTCTGACAGAATACAGAGGTCCTTGTGTATTGAGTTTCTTGAATTCCAAACTCGGATGAGTGGGATTTTACTTCCAAAGACGATAATTCTTGCGTGCAGTCTGCTTTACCCTGTCAGGTAACAGCGCAAAACACTTGAGAAAGTCCTCAGTTAGCTCTGACTTCATATCTCGTCGAAGCCCATATTTTTGGTTTTGCCCTGGGAAGCCTCCTGTAAAGCTTTACGGGCGAGTTCGTCCAGAAGCGGTGATAAAGGTTGGGATAAAGTCTTTTGCCACTGAAGCTCGTTCTCGATATCTTCAAGGAGTTGCTGAGCTAGTTCATCTTGTAGATAGTCTGGGAGGTTTTGTGCCTTGTTAAAGGCTTCTAGAAGTAGCTGAGTCATAACTAAATTCTCCAGCAGAGTGTTTTCTTAGATTCAATTTATAACCAATTACCCACCAGGATAAACGCTGCCCAATAATAGGGACTCCGGAACCGTTCATCTTGTAACACACTTAACTGCGCCTGCCGCAGCGCTCCCACCTTTGTTTGTTGACGATTTGCCAACTCCTGATATAGACGGCGCATCATCAAACTCGTTGCCTCATCACTCACCAACCACAGCGACGCGATCGTACTTCTTGCCCCTGCTCGCACCGCCACCCCGGCGAGACCGAGCGCCGCCCGATCGTTCCCCCGTGCCGTCTCACACGCGCTAAGAACCAGTAACTCAATCGCCGTTTTACGATCCAATGCTTGTCCCCGTAGGAATGTATCTAACTCCTGGGCAGTAATCTTGCTATCCCAGGTCAGAACAAACGTATCCGATGCCTCCGAGCTAAATTGACCGTGGGTTGCCAAATGCACGATCGGGTAGGGCCGTTGTCCCAGGATTTGCTCAAAACCCGTCGCTGTGAAGGCTTCATTAAACAGGGTTTGACTGGGAACTTCCGTCGCGATCGTCTCCAACTCCACCGCCACTCCCGGTAACGGTTCAAACCCCTGGCGAGCCTCACTCAGACCCGCTGCCAACACCTGCAACCGTTGTTCTGTCAGCGGACGGGAATCCAGCAAATACAACCCCGGAGCCACGGCAATGTTGTACTGCTCCAACAGGAAACGCTCCCCATCCGACAGCGCCGCCATCGGGATATTGCGCATCACACTGTCCAGCACAAACACCAGCGTTTCCACGCCACTGGCTTCCAGGTCCGCCGCTGCTGGACGAATCAGCCAGTCATAGACCTGCGTGAACGGCTCACTAACACCCTCCAGCCGATCGAGCATATCTAGCCGAAAATTGAGAATCACCTCACCCACGTCGGTCTGGGGAATTGCCGTTGTGTACTGGCGCAACGGTTGATTAGGCAGGGCCAGGATCACTTCCAGGCGATCGGGCAAAATAATCGGATAAAACACCGCCGCCTTCGGGTCAAGGCGATCAATATCACGGGGTTGGGCATCCACACAGGCATCCCGGAAAAAGTTATCCAACTCCGCCACCTGGAGCGATTCAATCACCTGACGGGCGCGATCGAGATTCGCCTGACTGGCCAGTACGGTCTGTCCTGCTGCATCCACCGTTGGCTGTAACAACAATCCCACCAATTGCCGATAGATCGGCTCCACCTGTTCCCGGAAGGAATACTGCACATCGGCACTAATGGCCGCCAAATCACTGCGCAACCCTTGCAACGTATTCACCGCCTCGTTATAGGCCGCGATCGCCCCTGGGTGATCGCCCTGCACCTTCAGAAGCCGGCCCAATTGCCACTGCCAGCGATAGGCAATCTCCGATGCCCCGATCGCTTGAGCGATCGCTAACGCCTCCTGAGTAACCCGTTGCGCCGCCTGCCACTGCTGCGCACGTTCATAGACTTCCCCCAACCCACCCAAGGCATAGGATTGGGAGCGACGATCGCCCAGTGCGGCTGCCTGTTGGGCCGTCGTGATTAGCAACGGGGTTGCCCCTGGACTCCCTAGGCGCATCTGGCTATGGGCCAGGTTAATCCGCGCCATCAAGGTCGATCGGGTTGTCGGCCAGTGGGCTAAGGCTTGGGTTACCGTAGGCAACAGGGCACGGGCATCATCGATTTGGTTGAGATCAATTAGCAAGGCCAGTTGGTTCAATTGGGCCTGGACCTGTTGCAGCGGAAGCGGTGCGATTGCTGCCGCCTGTTGATAGAACCCTAGGGCCTCCTGGGGACGGTTAGCCGCCTGGGCCGTATTTCCCAAACTCAACAACGTGGCGCTGATTTCAGTGGGTAATTGCGCCTGTTCCGCCAAGGCTAGATTGTCCTGCAAAACCGCACGGGCGCGATCGAAATTGCCCAGCACCCGTAGCGTATTCCCCAGCGATCGGCCCCCGGTCACCTTTAATGGGGGATCAGCCACCGTAGCTAGGGTATCTTGGACCTGGGCGAGAATGCGCAGGGCTTGACGGTATAACCCCAGGGTTTGCAGTGCTTGGGCCTGGTTAATTTGTCCTTGGAGCAGTAGGGAAGTTAGATCAGCCGTTTGGGCGAGTTGGGTGGCTTCCCGCCAGGTAGCATAGGCGGTTTCCGCATCGCCGTGCCGGAGTTGCAATTGCCCCTGGATCATGAGGGCCTGGCCTAACAGATGAGGTGGGGTAGGCGATCGTTTGAGGATTGCCACACTGTCCGCGATCGCTCTTTCCGCCTGGGAGAACTGCCCTAATTCCTGGTACACCAGTGCTAAGTTACTCAGGGCTACCGCTTGCTGGGTACTGTTCGCGGCAGTGGTTGCGATCGTTTGTTCCAGGGCCGTGACCGCTTCGGTATAGTGCCCCGCTTCGTAGAGAGCTTGGGTAGCATCCAGGGGCCAGACCCGTTGGCTGCGACCGAGGGTGAAACCCAAGACCAGCAGGAGTCCCAAGCCAAATAGTAAGAGGCTGCGGCGTCTGGACTGTCCCCATCGTTGTCCTTTCATTATCACCTGATCCCCCTGGCACTTGGATTAAATCTTGTGGGACTAGCAAAGAGTTTTGAAGCTTGAATTGAATCTTGTGGGATAGCCATCTCGGCTGCCTCGCAGGTGGGATAACGTTGCTTGGGAGCGCCGGATTGGTATTTTTCGAGGTGTCATCGTCGTGATCCATTCCATGATGCCACGAGTATCGGACAGGAGGGCGGGCAGTTCTTGTTCAACCCGTGCCATGAGCGATTCTCCGGTGGAGACGCTACGCGATCTCGCTGTTGCCGGTGCTTGCGTTTCCTTGAGAATGGTCAGCACCATTAACGCGAGACCAATGGGCAAATCTGCCGGTGGTCCCAATTCATCCAGGTAGATCCGGTGGACGTGGTGGCTATCGAGGAGGACTTGATAGGGGGCGCGATCGGTCTGTTCGGTGCTGCGGGAGGGGTAGATGACAATGGCGTACCAGTCGGAAAATCGATCGCGGTTTTGGTAGAAGAAGAGGCAGGATTCGCTAAAAAGCCGTTCGTAGAGGCGATCGTCTTTCTGGAATTGGGCTTCGCAGAAGCAGATGATGCCGGGTTGTTCGCCTTGGGGCGGCAGGAAAACGCCATCGATTTCACTGCTTGGGAGGGGTATCCTAGGATAAACCCGCTTGGCTTTTTGATAGACAGTTGGGTTAGGAGATCGCATGTTAGCTAAGTTGACCGATCGAAACCAGTTGACGTTACCGGCGAGTGTGACACGGGCAGTGGGGGATGCCGAATACTTTGAGGTAGCGGTGGTGAATGGGCAGATCATTCTGACTCCCGTGGTAATGGGTCGGGCGGATGCGGTAAGGGCAAAGTTGGCCGAGATGGCGTTAAGTGAGCAGGATGTAGCCGATGCGGTGGCTTGGGCACGGCAGGTGTGATGGCTGCTTTGCGGGTGGTGATGGATACCAATGTTGTTGTATCGGCATTGATATTTGGGGGGAAGGTCGGACAATTGCGATCGCTCTGGCAGGCTGGGCGGGTTATTCCTTTGGCATCCCAGGTGACAATAACGGAATTGACGCGGGTGTTGGCTTATCCGAAGTTTCGATTAACACTTGCGGAGCAGGCGGATTTGTTGGCGGATTATGTGCTGTTTTGTGAATCGATCGCGGTGCCGGATGAGTTACCCAATGTGCCGGAATGTCGTGATGCGTTTGATATGCCGTTTTTAGGGTTGGCGATCGCGGGGCAAGCAGATTATTTGGTGACGGGCGATCGCGACTTGCTAAGTTTACGGGATGGATTTGTTTGTCCCATTGTGACGATAGATGAACTTTTAGTCGTGATGGAAACCCGGTCTTTTTAGTCATGCCGCCTGGGTTTAGTGCCAGGGTAGGGGCGATTCTTCGGTGGAGGCGCTACGCGAGCGCGTACCAATCAGAAAATTGATCGCGGTTTTGGTAGAAGAAGAGGCAGGATTCGCTAAAGAGCCGTTCGTAGAGGCGATCGTCTTTTTGGAATTGGGCTTCGCAAAAGCAGATGATGCCGGGTTGTTCTCCCTTGGGCGGTAGGAAAACCCCATCGATCTCGAATTTGGGTTCTTTGACGGCGACGGAGGCAAAGTGATAGGCGGCGGCGTTGGCGGGGGGATCGGGGAGGAGGTCGGCCAGGAGGGCAGGGCATTGCTGGAAGATTTGGTAGAAGAGAGAGTCGCGCCGCGGCACAATAGCATCGCGGAGATTACGCTTTTTGGATTTCCTAGTCAAGTCAATCAAGAGACGTTTAGGATCAGGAACGGAATCTAAATCATCAGGAATTAGGTTGATTGAGATGCCTACAAACCTTGCAAATGCCTCGCGATGGGCGAGTAGCCAAGCTTCAACTTCTGTCACGGCAACTCGAAAAATCAGATTGGGATGTTTTGCAGCAGATAGCCACTCAGTCAGGATAGCGAGTGGACATTCATATCGATCCAGATCCGTTAGCACTAAATAGGGCGAACCTTTAGCCGCGTGATTTATCCCCGGAAGAATCCGCTTGAGATAACCATACCCTTGATGTTTTAGACACATGCCAACTGCAAAAGGACGCTGAGATTGTTTGAGAATCTCTTTCAAAATTGCTTCACTGAGATCATCTTCAACGGCTAAGTTGATCGGAATATCCGTCATCTGAATAAGCCCAATTGCTCAACTTGCGCAGGGGTTGCACGAGGTAAAACTGCATCCGCGATCGTCAGTCCCCCTTCAAGCAATATGCTAATCTCTTGAATAGATGATGCAACTTCAACTTGCGTTCCCTCAGCAGTTGGTGTCATCAGTAAAACTTCCTCACCTGCAATACTGGCATCTGATAATAAATCAGCACTGTGAGTCGTTAGTATAATCTGTCGCTTTTTAGTTTTCTGTAAACGATAGATTAAAGCAGGTAACTTAGCAACAATACTAGAATTCAACGATAGTTCAGGCTCTTCCAGTAGGAGTAGGGAGTCACTTTCTAGCAGTGACCATAGCAACCCAATTAAACGAAGTGTGCCATCAGAAAATTGATCTTCCCGTTGTTTACCTGCTCCTGGTCGCCAATGTTCATAAACTGCTTCTAAATGGGGAATACCCATCTCATCTTTAATGTCAGTCAATTGTTTTAACTGCGGGACTGCAATTTTTAAGGCGTCCTCAATTTTCTTTAAGCGAGAACGACGAGCCTTTTCCGGAGTTTTAATCACTCGTTCTAAAAAAAACTCCTACCAAACGGATCGCCTTTAATATTTGGACCACTAAAAGCATCAGGATATCGTAATAGTTGAGGTACTAAATGTAGGTACAAAATTGATTCAAAAAACTTAGAAATCTCTCTAAACTCTGCATTGGAATTGATCTGTTCTAAATATGTTTGAGTTAATCGCAAGTTATCTTTTTCATCGGCTGAATTAGGACGATTGATTAGCTGCTGCCCATTTTTATAAACTCGCTCATAGGAGAGAATAGGTTCATTTTGTCCACCCTTTCTTTGCTTGATTCCAATACCATAGATCCAAGTCGGCTCAACCAGATCATTTTCTGATAGATACACTTCTATTTCTACATCAGGGCACCGTCTTGCTGACAGACATCTGATTTTGGATAATCCCCCTCGATCTCTGATTGCTTTTTGTAAGCCGCCACCATCACTGACGAGATCTCTTAAGAATCTTAAGGCATCAAGAAAGTTCGATTTGCCACAAGCATTCGAACCCACGAGAAAAACCCGATCCCTTAACGTAACATCTACCGCTCGAAAGTTTCGCCAGTTCTTTAAGCGGATACGACTAATAATCATTACTTACTCACTCAATACCATTGACATCACAGTTTTGTAACACTGAGGATTCAATTGGCCATATTCAGAACATCGTTACTCACTCTGCTTCAGTTTCGCTCTGAGGATCGCTTCTACCTCGCTTTCTGGATTCTCTAGGTCAAAGGGATAGGGTTGACGGGGTGCATTGGGATCACGGCGGCTCATCAAAACTTGCAATGCTACCCGGAACGCTTCCTCATCATTGCGATGCTCTGACAGATATCGCTTCAATTCCGGTGTCGTCAGGTTATCCAGATTTTGCATCATAGAACAAAGTCCCAAATTCCCTCTTCATCAATTATGAGTGCAATTTCGTCAGTAGTCCCAGCCTGAATGTAAAGCGTTCTTAATTTTTGATCATAACGAAAGACCTGAATGGGCTGGTACATATTCGAGAGCAACTGACAGATAAAAATCGCCGTATTGGCTTGCTTCTGAGTTGGCAAACTGAAGTCCCCAAGACACATCAGCCGGTAGTTTATCAGATGTCGCCTTTTGTCATACAAGCACGGAATCCCGATCGCTCCCACCTCCCATGATACTGGGCACCCAAGCCGATCGCGTCTCCTTCTAACCCGATCGCGCCCTCCCCAGACAAGGATGCTACAATCAACAGCCATAGCTAGGGGTGCCTGGGCAACCGGGCTGAGATTACACCCTTAGAACCTGATACCCGTTTGGAGCTTGGATTTCAGGAGCCTTGGAGCCTCCAGCCAGGGCCTCTCTCTAGCGGGTGCGTCTGGGTAATACCAGCGGAGGGAAGCTGTTCCTTGAGGAAACTTAATATGTTGCGTACAGACTGGATCGCGAAACGGCGCGGGCAAGCCAACGTGTCGCAAATGCACTATGCTCGCCAGGGTATCACGACCGAAGAAATGCACTACGTCGCCCAACGGGAAAACCTCCCCCCCGATCTGATTCGGGAAGAAGTCGCCCGTGGCCGCCTGATTATTCCTGCCAACATCAACCATCCCAACCTGGAACCGATGGGGATTGGCATCGCTACCCGCTGTAAAGTCAACGCCAACATCGGCGCATCCCCCAACTCCTCCGACCTGGCTACTGAAGTCAGCAAACTGCAACTGGCGGTGAAATACGGAGCCGATACCGTTATGGACCTGTCCACTGGCGGCGGTGACCTCGACGCGATTCGGACGGCCATTATCCAAGCCTCCCCCGTCCCGATCGGGACTGTGCCCATCTACCAAGCCCTGGAAAGCGTGCATGGCGCGATCGAAAAACTTACCCCCGACGACTTCCTGCACATCATCGAAAAACACGCCCAGCAAGGCGTAGACTACATGACCATCCACGCCGGGATTCTGATTGAACACCTGCCCCTGGTGAAAGATCGGCTCACCGGCATCGTCTCCCGTGGCGGCGGCATCATCGCCCGTTGGATGCTCCACCACCACAAGCAAAATCCCCTCTACACCCACTTCCACGACATCATCGAGATCTTCAAGAAGTACGATGTGTCCTTTAGCCTCGGCGACTCCCTGCGGCCCGGTTGCACCCACGATGCCTCCGATGCCGCCCAGTTGGCTGAACTGAAAACCCTGGGGCAACTCACCCGCAAAGCTTGGGAGCACGATGTCCAGGTCATGGTCGAAGGTCCCGGCCATGTGCCAATGGATCAAATCGAATTCAACGTGCGCAAGCAAATGGAGGAATGCTCCGAAGCGCCCTTCTACGTCCTCGGTCCCCTCGTCACCGACATCGCCCCTGGGTATGACCACATCACCTCCGCGATCGGGGCCGCAATGGCCGGTTGGTATGGCACCGCCATGCTGTGCTACGTCACCCCCAAGGAACACCTGGGTCTGCCCGATGCCGAAGACGTGCGCAACGGCCTAATCGCCTACAAAATCGCCGCCCACGCCGCCGACATTGCCCGTCACCGTCCGGGTGCCCGCGATCGCGATGATGAACTCTCCCGTGCCCGCTACCACTTCGACTGGAACCGCCAGTTTGAGTTATCCCTCGACCCCGATCGCGCTCGCGAATACCACGACGAAACCCTCCCGGCAGACATCTACAAAACGGCAGAATTTTGCTCCATGTGCGGGCCGAAATTCTGCCCCATGCAGACCAAAGTCGATGCCGAGGCCCTAACTGAGTTGGAGAAATTCCTGGCTGCTCAAGATGCGGCCAAGGAACCTGCTCTCCAAAGTTAGAAAGAATGCGATCACCCTGATCGGAAATTAGGGATTAGGTTAGTGAAGAGAGCGGCAAGGATGCCTCTTAAGGGCACCCCGAAAATATACATTTTGCGCTCACAGGTAACGTAATCTCGTCAATTGGGGCAGTTCAACTGCCCCAATTTCGCATTAGTCGAAGTGTCCTTAAAAAACTGATCCTTGCTATGATTCAGATGTATTTAAAGGAAGTCTTCAGGGTAGAGAAGCCCTGATTACCAGTTAGTTGGCGCTGTTGTTGTAGTAGGAGTTGTTGTTGGATTTCGGGGTTGAGGGGAAGGCCACGATCGGGGTCGCCCAGGAATTCAAGCAACAGTTCTTCCACAGTTGTCCTGATCAGGGTGTGTAGTTGCTCAACGGTCAGATCTTGGAGCGACAGATCGCTGGGGGCAGGGTTGGGG
>NZ_JBRCAD010000192.1:0-15000 GCF_053493415.1 Trichothermofontia sp.
GGTGAGGGACTGAGGGGGGAGGGCAACGGCTCCAAGGCTAAGGCTGAACTCCGCAGGCTCAGGGGGATCTCATTCACCGCCTGGAGGATTGCCCGCCATTCCCATTCCTCCGCCTGTTGTAGGTACACCTGGCTAGCGGTAGACAGGATGGCCGGATTGGCAAAGGGGAGTTGGGCTGCCTGCGATCGCAACACATTGCCCTGATGCAACAGTCGCTGGAGTGTTTGGTCAATTTCCTGGTTCGCGGTGGCATTGGCCATCAGGACCGGAGCCGTGGCCAGACGGGCCTCCTTCCGTTTGGCTTCCGTACTTTCGATATCCTCAATATGGGCATCGTGACGGGCACGCAACGTGATTGGGGCCACCCGACCCACAGTCAGGCGGGGTTGATTGTAAAACCGCTGGCCGATCGCACCCGTTAGGGTGACCACTGCAACCGTCAGGGCCAGCACCGGACGGGCATAATGCCAAACAGACGTTCGCCGCACACCTGGCGTAGGCACACTAACCGGGGGGGAAATATTGAGATCAACGGGATGGGTCATGGCAGTTGCATCCCCAGAAATCGGCTGCACGCTCAGTGGTGTTGTTTGCCACTAAAACAGTTTCCCCCAAATGTGTGCGATTCCAGTGTCCCAATCCTACCTTTTTAAGCGGTGGCCAGAGCGGGATGGTTGCCGCAGCGCTGATCTGGATGCTGGGTCGTACCAGTCGCCTCCATTATAGCCTGTGGGTTAAGGTGTCCGTGGCCAGTGTGGTTTTAGCGTATGCCTAATCCGGCGATTGTCAACCGGGGGCAATCGGGGACTCGATGGCGATGTAGTTGCGCCAGTGACATCCCGCCGGGATGGCACCACCGCTGTTGCGGCATAGGTCCTCTGTTGCGGAAATTGTAACAATCTGGCAACTGGACGATCGCCAAAGCCATACTGACAAAAAGTCTTGCGCGATGCCAGCCATGCCTATTACCCTCTTCCGCGATGCTCGCGACTATCAAATTGCCTTCCTTGCCATGTTTCTGCTGCTCGGCATTGGTAACCGTGACTGGAGTTTACGTCCAGTCTTGATGTTGGTTGTGGTAGCCACCTGCCTGGGTGTGCAGTTAGCCGCAACGCTCATCCCCCCATTGTTGACCGCCCCGGTTACCGCTCCCCGCGCCCTCAATGTACGCAGTCCCCTGATTACCGCCCTCAGCCTGTGTTTGTTACTGCGGGCAGAACACGCCAGCACCTTTATCCTGGCGGGGACCCTAGCTATTTTGAGTAAGTTTTGGCTGCGATCGGCGGACAAGCACTTTTTCAACCCTGCCAATTTTGGGATTATTGCTGCCCTTTTGCTCACCAACGATGCCTGGGTGTCACCGGGGCAGTGGGGCGAAGATGGGTGGTATGCGTTGCTGTTTGCGGGCACGGGTGGCCTGGTTTTGCAGCGGGTGGGGCGTTGGGATACGACCGCAGCGTTTCTTGGCGCCTATGTAGTGTTGGAGGCGGGCCGCAACCTCTGGTTAGGTTGGGAGTGGGACGTGCTGGGCCATCGCCTGATGAGTGGTTCCCTGCTGTTATTTGCCCTGTTTATGATCACCGATCCGCGATCGATTCCCAATGCCCGCCTGGGTCGGATTGTCTGGGCGATCGCGATCGCGCTGCTAACCTTCATTTTGCGTAACCATTTCTTCCTATCGACGGCGGTTTTCTGGGCACTCTTCGCCCTAGCTCCCCTGACCGTCCTGATGGATTCCCTGTGGGTTGCCCCCCGCTTCTCATGGCAGGCAATCGCCCAGCGGGCCATGCGACGCAGCAGACTGATGCCCAGCCTAACTAGCGAACCCTTGCGTTAAACCCAGGAGTTGATCATGAATCTACTGCGTCGTTTGTTGAGTGTGTTGCTCATGGCTGGCCTTGTTTTGGGGATGCCTGCATCCGCATGGGCGTTCTGTGGGTTTTACGTCGCCAAGGCGGATACCAGTCTCTATAACCAGGCGTCCCAGGTGGCGATCGCCCGTAATGGCAATCGGACCGTGATGACGATGGCCAATGACTTCCGGGGGGATGTCAAGGACTTTGCGATCGTAGTGCCCGTGCCCGTGGTACTGCGACCCGAACAAGTCAATGTTGGCAAACCAGAGATATTGGCCCACCTGGATGCCTTCAGTGCGCCGCGACTGGTGGAGTATTTCGACGAAAACCCCTGTGAGTCACGCCGGATTTTTTCCAATGAATTGATGATGTCGGCCCCTGCCGCTGCCCGCGATGAGGCCGATCGCCGCCGGGGCGGGGCGCTGGGGGTCACCGTCGAAGCCCGTTTTAGCGTGGGTGAATATGATATTGAAATCCTCAGTGCCCGTGAGTCGGATGGGTTAGAAACTTGGTTACGGCAAAATGGTTACCGCATTCCCCCAGGGGCCAGCCCTTTACTGCAACCCTACATCCGTCAAGGCTTAAAGTTCTTTGTCGCCAAGGTGAATTTGCAGGAATTTAGCCGCAGCGGTTCCCAGTTCCTGCGACCGTTGATGATGGCCTATGAATCCCCCCGGTTCATGTTACCAATTCGGTTGGGCATGATTAACGCCCAAACGGAGCAGGATCTGATTGTGTACTTGCTCACGCCCAGGGGACGGGTAGAACTGACCAATTACCGCGCCGTGAATATTCCATCCGATGCGGAAATCCCGGTATTTGTGAAAAACGAGTTTCCGGATTTTTATCGATCGCTCTTCCAAACCGCCTACCAACGGGAAAATAAAAAAGTGGCCTTCCTCGAATATGCCTGGGATATGGGCAACTGTGATCCTTGCGCTGCCGAACCCTTAACGCCAGAAGAACTGCGACAGGCGGGCGTATTTTGGTTAACCCCCAATGAACCCAGTCGCGTATTTATTACCCGGCTGCATGTGCGCTATGCCCGCAACACCTTCCCGGAAGACTTAATGTTCCAGGAAACCAGCAATCAGCAACTGTTCCAGGGACGGTATATCCTGCGGCACCCCTATACGGGCGAAATGAACTGCCCCGCCGGTCACCAATACCAACAGGCACTGTCTCAACGCTTGGAGCGGGAAGCCCAAACCCTAGCAAATCTAACGGGCTGGAGTCTCCAGGATATTCGCCGCAAAATCAGCTTCCCGAAACTGGGAACAACGCCGTCCACGCCTTGGTGGCGGACCCTCTGGCCCGATCGTCATTAAAGGTAACCGGGCGCTTGGGCAGGCTCGGTTGGGATTTTAGATTTTAGATTTTAGATTGGGTGGGGTAGGCATCCTGCCTGCCACTCTGACCGGTGAGATGGCTATCCCACGTTCAAGTTGCGATCGACTGAACCCCAATCCTTAGGTATCGCAGGTCACTGTGAACATGGCCTTAGCGCCGCACTTGCCCGGAGAAACCAGATGCCTTGAACTGTTCCAGTTGGAGCGGTGTGGGTTGGTTGGCTGGGACTGAGATGCGCAGTTGAAAGTCACTGGTACCCGGTGGTAGGTAGTCGATCGCGCCTAAACGGTTGCGGTTTTGCATCACTGGGTTACCGTTGGCATCGTAAACCCGACCAAAGATATCCGCGTTGTAGACGGGTTTGCCAGAGGGATTATTGGCCTTACCCGTAATTAGGAAACAATTGGCAGCCGCACCAGACCCGTCACTAGTGACCGCACCGGCCCCGATGGCTTCAGGACAGGCTTCGTAGGTGAGGTCAGAGAGTTGAATTTGGGTAAGGGCTAAGGCCGGGTTGGCACCTAGGGTAGTGATCAGCCACAGCAGGGCAGCGATCAGGCAAACCAGGAGGCTTCGGAGAAACATAGGCAAGTGTGATTACAGGGGCAAGGGACTAGCAGGATTAGGGATGCCCTGTCCACAGCTTACCGTAAACTTACCAATGCACTTGATTGAGAATGACTTGGAGGCGATCGTAGTCATCCTTGAGAATGACACCGAGAAATCGGCCCGCATTCACCAGCCAGGGGCGATCGGCTTGGCGCAGACGATAAACCTCCCGTAATACCGCCGCAATGAGGGCATCCACAGGAGCCGCTGTCAGTTGCAGGAGGGTGCGCAGAAAGTCAAACCGTTCCGTAAAAAGCATGACCTCGGCGGCGGAACAGCCATAGACCGCCTGGTGGATTTGGGGGGGGCGGGGCGGCAAATGGTGGTAGAAATCAGTCGGATTGGGACCGGAGCCATTGTGGTGCAGGGGGGGCAAAAATCCAACAATCACCGCCCGGAATTCCGTCTTGAGCATGGCAAAAATTTGTGGCTGCTGCTCCCGTAATTCTGACAATGACAGACCGAGGGCACGGGCACGGTGAATGGAGTCGATCGGGCTAGTGGTGGCATGGTAGATCACGGCATACACCTGGTTCCCAGACTCCTCATCCAATGCTTTTACCCAACTACCAAAGGGGGGCATCACCGGAAATGCCAGATCCTCCGGTTCGAGACACTGGGCCAGGAATTCCGACGTTGCCGTTTCAATCACCTCGGCAATATGGTTGGGATCGCGGTTTTGAGCCGTAAATTGGGGCAAGGGAATACGCATACCTTCTAAGACAAATTCTGAGACAATTACACACCGAGTTCATTAACAATTACAGGTCGGGTTCATTACCCAGTACCGCCCAGCCATCCCCCTTGTGCAAGATTGCGCACCAAGTCCCCCCAGCCAGGCGATTCTCCCCAACTCCCTAGTGAGGTGCCTCTCTGCCAATCCCTAGGGCTGCAATTGATGGCCACAACTGGCGCAGAAGCGATCGTCCGCTTGCACCGCCGCGCCACATTGGCTACAAAACTGCCGGGAAGCCGCCGCTGGGCTAGGGGAGGGAGACACGATCGGCGGTTCACCCATGCGCATCTCCATGTTGCCCATGCGCATCTCCATCGGGTTGAGGCTCATCTGCATCCCCGTTCCCCCTGCGAGGGGCTGTATCGGTTGCATCGGTTGCATCGGTTGCATGGGCGGCATGGGCGGCATCGGTTGCATGGGCGGCATGGGAGCACTGGGGACTTGCGCAACCTGTTGTACTTGAAGCTGTTGCGCTCCTTGGTGGGCAAAGCCGCCGACTATCATACTCATGCTACTGCCCAGGACTTGAATGTCTTGGTGTCCCTGGGCTGTGCTAATGCGGATCACAAGGCCATCGCCCATCCGAAACAGTTGGGGTGGGTAGGTCCACTGACCCGTCGTGAAGCTATTACTGGCTTGTTGTTGTTGACCGGAACTACTACTCACGATCGTGACCACCGTCTGGTTGCCCTGATTATCCAGGTAAACGCTTCGACCCGCGCTGATCTCGCATCCGTAAGCCATAATAGTCTCCGCGTAAGAGAACGCTACTCCTCTATTGTCGTGGGGATTCCCCGTCAGTTGTTGCGGTTTAGGTACTTTTTAATAGATTCTTCCTAAATGGCCCGATCACCGGGGGAAAGTGGGTGACCCATTCTCGACTCATGCAAAAATTAGCCCGATCGCTGTTTGACGATGGGGCCGAACAGGACCGCTGGCTGGTTGCCCTCACCCAACCCCAAGCGGTACCGTCGGCGATCGCGTGGTGTCAACCCCGACCGGAGTCGATTCCCTTTGCCGTTGCACCGCCCTTAGACTGGCAACCGGCGTTTGTCGATCGCATTGCCGCCGAGAGCCGACCGGGTCAACATCCCCTGCACACCCAGGGAGCCTATTATTGCCTAGATTTCTCCTCCGTGTTTGCCGCCTATCCCGTGCTAACCGTACCGCAACCCGTGAATACGGTCATTGATGTCTGTGCGGCACCGGGCGGGAAAAGTATCCTGGCGGCAGTGGGCTTACAACCCCAAGTGCTGGTCAGTAATGAAACCATTGGCAAACGCTTGGGCATGTTGATCAGTAATTTGCAACGTTGCCAAATACGATCGGCGATCGTGTGTCATCGAGATTCCCAAGTCTTGGCGCAATATTTACCCGCCACGGCTGATGTGGTCATCGTCGATGCACCCTGTACGGGACAGTCCCTACTAGCCAAAGGCGAAGCGGCACCAGGGTGTTTTCATCCCGTCACGATTAATAAAAATGCCAATCGCCAAAAGCGCATCCTGGCCAATGCAGCCCAATTGGTTAAACCGGGGGGCTATTTAGCCTATATGACCTGTGCCTATTCACCGGCTGAAAATGAGCAGGTTTGTGACTGGTTCCTAGCGCGATTCCCCCACTTTTGCCCTTGTGTCGTGCCGCCTTTGGTTGCCTTTCAGTCCCACCTTACGACGATGCCCTGCTATCGACTGTTTCCCCAAAGGGGGCTGGGGGCCGGGGGATTTACGGCCCGATTTCAGCACCAGGGGACGGGGAAGACTCACCGGATCACCGAGGCTGCCTTGGCGGCGATCGGGGTCATTTTTCGTCCTCACGATACCGGGGGACAATCACAGACGACCTCCGCAGCGGAGGCTTGAAGTACGACGAGCCACTCCTCAATCTCATCCAGCAGACTGCTGACCACTTGCTCAGTCCCAGCAAGGGACAGACAAGGCTTGACAGTACTTTATTAGAGAGGGAACGGCTGTATGCTCACCCCATGTTGAACGGTTCTCTGAACTGGGAAAGCTTGATGTTCCAATGCTACGGGTGCGATCTGCGAGGGTTGCCAGAGGCTCAGGACTTCCAGGAATAGCGCCGCTATGATACATTCGGTACTCACCGTTGAGTATCGGGTTGATCAGGGTACAGATAGGCTCTGCCCCTTGATCGTTCAATAGCTTGACACTGGGAGAAACACGCTTGACTCACCGGAAGCGTCGGTAGGACTGACTTTATACTAGCCCGCAAACCAGACCCAGCCATGTCTGCCCGTTCGCGTCGCCTCTTCACAGGAGCATCGCGTCGCCTCTTCACAGGTCAATCACCCCGCCCCGCCCTTGGCCTTGCGATTTTCAGTAGCCTGAGTCTTGGCTTCACCCAACCCAGTCAAGCCGCTACCCCCACCTCCCTTTGTCCCCGTGACCTGGAGGCCGCGATCGCGGCTATCACCGATCGCCCGGAGTTTACGCGATCGCGGTGGGGCATCCTCGTACAATCCTTGGCAACCGCGACGGAGCCACCCCATACCCTGTATCAACGGGATGCTGAGCATTACTTTATCCCGGCATCCAATGCCAAACTCCTCAGCACTGCGGCTGCTTTGCACCGTCTCGGCCCCCAGTTCCGGATTCGCACGACGGTTTACCAGGTGCCTAATCCTGATGCAACGGTCTTGCAGATTGTCGGACGGGCCGATCCCAGTTTGACGGAGGCGGGATTGACCTCGCTGGCCCAGCAGCTAAAAAGGGCAGGGATGCGTCAGATCGATCGCCTGATCCTGGATGAATCCTATCTGGGAGGAACGTTTGTCAATCCCAATTGGGAATGGGAGGATATCCAGGCGGGCTATGGCGCGCCCCTGAATAGCCTGATCGTTAACCAAAACGCAATTCCCTTACAGTTAGTGCCCCAGCGTCTCGGTGAACCCTTGGGGATTGTCTGGGAAGATGCGATCGCAGCCCAAACCTGGCAGGTGGAGAACCGGTCTCTAACCGTTGCCCCCGGCGCCCCCGAATTTGTCAAGGTTGGTCGTGATCTCAGTCGTCCTCTTGCGAAGATTGCGGGGCATCTGCGGGTGGGTTCGGAGCCGGAACCAGTCGCGATCGCCGTGGTGGACCCCATTGAACACTTTGGTCAACGTTGGCAACCGATTTTACAAGCACAGGGAATTGGGGTTAAGGAGATTGCCGTTACGACGACCCCTATGCCATCTGGCGCGATCGCCCGTGCCACTTGGCAGTCAGCCCCCCTCGCGGAACTGTTACAGGAAACCAATCAATACAGTAATAACTTCTACGCTGAAGCCCTCCTCGCGATCCTGGGCCGGATGAGTACGCCCGTAGCTGCCGACCGATCGCCCACGGAGGCGGGGCTGGCAGTGATGGCCACCACCCTTAGCCAACTTGGCATTAATCACCAAGGGTATGCGCTGGCCGATGGCTCAGGGCTTTCCCGACACAATCTGGCAACGCCGGCGGTCCTCGTGCAAACCCTACAAACCCTGGCGCGATCGCCCCACGCGGTGACCTATCGAGATTCCTTAGCCGTGATGGGTGAAACTGGCACCCTCAGGCGACGCTTAGCCTCTGCAACCCTACCCCCCATTCAAGCCAAATCGGGGGCTATGCAAGGGGTGGCCAGCCTATCGGGCTATCTGGAGCGTCCCGATGCGTCCCCCCTAGTGTTCAGTATCTTAATCAATCAATCCACCGCTGCCCACGGGACACTTACGCAGACAATCGATGAGATTGTGCAGGTGCTTACCCGGCTGCGATCGTGTCCAGAAACGAATCAGGGGCTTGGGAACGCATCCTTCAAGGCCGCCCGCGCCGACAGGTGATTACGGGTCGTCGTCAGAATCTCCAGTTCCCGTTCCAAGCGGCTAGCGGTATCCTGCATTTCGAGTAAGGCTTGTTGTTCCGGTACAACGCGGTAGAGGTTACTGGCCACCCAGTAGGAAAGCTCGATCGGCAAGTCCGGCACTTCTTCTGGGAAATCGATTTCCTGACCCGTGAGCTTATTCGAGAGATAGAACACTTCCCGGAGGGATTGGCGAACTTCCTGGGCCAAGGGCCGCAGATCTTTTGTGGGGGGATGATCTTCGATCCATTCCACCAAGCCGACCCGATAGGGTTTCTCGCGGGTATATTCCAACACTCGAAAGCGTTGCTGACCGAGGGTAATCATTTTCAGCCGATCGTCCGGTAACCTTTGGTATTGCAAGATCTCAGCGCAACAGCCCACGCTGACGGGTTCTCCCCGGACCGGATCGAACATCACCACCCCGAAGCGGCGATCGCCCTCCAGGATGGTGTTCATCATAATGCGATATCGAAATTCAAAAATATGTAGCGGTAAAGGTCTGCCTGGAAAAAGGACAACTTCCGGCAGGGGGAAAATCGGGAGTTCGCGCACAGCGATCGATGAAAAAGAGGTCATTGTAAAACTCAAACCTGCTTTCAGTCTAGCTTACTAAGTGACATCCCAGAAGCCCTTGCTCAATAGGACAGGTTAAGTCGCGAACCCCACAGACACAAAGCACACCGAGCATAAAACCCTTCGCGTCCCTTTGTGCCCTTCGTGTCTTAGTGGTTCAGTTCAATATCTATAAATAATGACTAAAGCTTAACCTCAATATCAACCCCAGCCGGTAAATCGAGCTTCATCAACGCATCGATCGTCTTCGGCGACGGTTGATAAATATCAATAATCCGACGATGCGTCCGGGTTTCAAAATGCTCCCGTGAATCCTTATCCACATGGGGCGATCGCAATAAACAATAAATGCGTCGCTTAGTCGGCAGCGGGATCGGCCCGATCGCCGTCGCTTGGGTGCGATTCGCCGTATCCACAATCTTTTCGCAGGACGTATCGAGCAGGCGGCGATCGAACGCTTTCAGGCGAATCCGAATTTTTTGCTGTTGCAGAGTAGCC
The DNA here is from genome assembly GCF_053493415.1 of Trichothermofontia sp. NCBI lineage: Bacteria > Bacillati > Cyanobacteriota > Cyanophyceae > Leptolyngbyales > Trichocoleusaceae > Trichothermofontia > Trichothermofontia sp. The sequence goes on from NZ_JBRCAD010000192.1 coordinate 9,472, forward strand.
ATAGTTAGTTGAAATCTTGATTAGCGAGCGTGTTCAATTGTCAAGGTGCAGCCAGGGGTCAGACCGTCACTCACCGTCAACCCAGCGATCGACAAGGGAGAGCAGCCCGCCATTCCTGACCGACTGCTACCCCCCATTATTCAGTGCTGGGACGCACTAGGGAACTATTCCAGAATCTTAGAGACGACCCCAGAACCCACGGTACGCCCACCTTCCCGAATCGCAAACCGCATTTGTTGCTCGATCGCGATCGGCTTGATCAGTTCCACCGTCATCTTAATCCGGTCACCGGGCATGACCATTTCAGGTGCGCCGCCTTCGTCATCGGTGAAGTCCGCAATGGTACCCGTTACGTCGGTGGTCCGTACATAGAACTGGGGCCGATAGCCCTTGAAGAACGGGGTTTTCCGACCGCCCTCGGAATCCTTGAGGACATACACTTCCGCCTCAAACTTGGTGTGGGGCGTGATCGAACCGGGCTTGGCAATAACCATCCCGCGCTCAATGTCATCCTTCTTGAGACCGCGCAGCAGCAGACCCACGTTATCCCCAGCCATCCCTTCATCCAGGGTCTTCTGGAACATTTCCACCCCGGTCACAGTGGTGTCACGGGTTTCGCGAATACCCACGATCGACACAGTGTCACCAATGTGGACCTTACCGCGCTCAATCCGACCCGTCGCCACTGTCCCCCGACCCGAGATCGAGAACACGTCTTCAACCGCCATCAGGAAGGGCTTGTCCACATCGCGCTCCGGCGTGGGGATGTAGCTGTCCACCGCATCCATCAGGTCATAGATCTTGTCAACCCAGGGATCATCGCCTTTCTTGATCGATGGATTAGCCGTCAGGGCCTCCAGCGCCTTCAGGGCCGAACCGCGAATGATGGGGATATTGTCGCCGTCAAAGTCGTAGCTGGAAAGCAGCTCCCGCACTTCCAGTTCCACCAATTCCACCAGTTCCTCTTCCCCTTCCATCTGGTCTTCCTTGTTCAGGAACACTACCAGGTTGGGCACCCCGACCTGACGGGCCAGCAGAATGTGTTCACGGGTTTGGGGTTCGGGACCGTCGGCAGCCGACACCAGCAGGATCGCCCCGTCCATTTGGGCCGCCCCGGTGATCATATTCTTCACATAGTCAGCGTGACCCGGGCAATCCACGTGGGCGTAGTGGCGGGAGTCGGTTTCATACTCCACGTGGGCCGTGTTGATCGTGATCCCACGGGCCTTTTCCTCAGGGGCCGCGTCGATCTCATCATACTTACGGGCCTTCGCCTTACCCAAGGCCGACAGCGTCATCGTAATTGCTGCCGTCAATGTGGTTTTCCCGTGGTCAACGTGACCGATCGTGCCAATGTTGACGTGGGGTTTAGTCCGTTCAAACTTTGCGCGTGCCATGAATTAACATTCCTCTCTGGTGATTTATGCGTTCCCTTTGCTTTTAGCGATGATCGCTTCAGCCACATTCCGTGGAACTTCAGCATAGTGGCTGAATTCCATCGAAAAAATACCCCGGCCCTGGGTCATTGAACGAATGTCGGTTGCGTAACCAAACATCTCGGCGAGGGGGACTTTCGCGCTAACCTTCGCGATTCCGTCTTCCGATCCCATGCCCTCAACTTGGCCGCGACGGGAGTTCAAGTCACCAATGACATCGCCCAGGAAGTTTTCGGGGACTTCAACTTCCACCTTCATCGTCGGTTCAAGGAGGACGGGGGACGCCTTCATCACGGCATCCTTAATCGCCATTGAGCCAGCAATCTTGAAGGCCATTTCGGAGGAGTCTACTTCGTGGTAAGACCCATCTACCAGCGTTGCTTTCAGGTCGATCACTGGATACCCAGCTAGAATACCAGATTCGCAGGCTTCCTTCATGCCCTGTTCCGCTGCGGGCACGTATTCCTTGGGAATCGCCCCCCCAACAATCTTGGACACAAATTCAAAGCCACTCCCAGGCTCACCGGGGGACAGTTCGATCACGACGTGACCGTATTGACCCTTACCGCCCGACTGCCGCACAAATTTACCTTCGGTCCGCACGCTCTTGCGCACGGTTTCCCGATAGGCCACTTGGGGCGCACCCACATTGGCTTCCACCTTAAATTCCCGCATCATACGATCGACAAGAATTTCCAAGTGCAACTCACCCATGCCCGCGATCACGGTCTGGTTGGTTTCCGGATCGATGCTGACGCGGAAGGTGGGATCTTCTTCCGACAAGGACTGGAGCGCTTTGGAGAGCTTCTCCATATCTTGCTTGGTCTTGGGTTCCACCGCGACGGAAATCACGGGTTCGGGGATGAATAACGACTCCAGGATCACCGGGCTGTCTTCCTGGCAGATCGTGTCGCCCGTAAAGGTATCCTTCAGACCCAAGGCGGCCCCCAAATCGCCCGCCCGCAGTTCATCGACTTCGATGCGATCGTCAGCCTTGAGCACGATCAAACGCGAAATGCGTTCCTTCTTGCCCTTGGTGGCGTTCAACACATAGCTACCCTTTTGTAGGACACCGGAGTAAACCCGAATGAAGGTCAGCCGCCCGTAGGGATCGGCCATAATCTTAAAGGCCAAGGCTGATAGGGGTTCGTTGTCGTCGGCGCGACGCTCTGCGGCATCACCATTGGGAAGGGTACCCTGAATAGGCGGCACATCCAACGGGGAGGGCAGGTAGTCAATGACGGCATCCAGAAGCCGTTGAACGCCCTTATTCTTAAAGGCGGAGCCACAGAGAACTGGCACGATCGTGCCCGCGATCGTCCCCTTACGCAGGGCGGCCTTGATCTCTTCGAGACTGATTTCCTCTTCGCCGAGGTACTTCTCCATCAGATCGTCATCGGCTTCGGCGACGGCTTCGATCAGCTTGACCCGGTACTCGTCCGCCAGTTCCTGCATATCCGCCGGGATATCGGTTTCCTGGATATCTGTGCCAACATCATTGGTGTAGATGTAGGCCCGCATTTGGACCAAATCGATGAGGCCCTGAAAGTCACTTTCCGCCCCGATCGGGAGCTGCACGGCCACCGCATTGGTGCGCAGGCGATCGCGCAGTTGGTTATAAACCTTGTAGAAATTGGCCCCGGTGCGATCCATCTTGTTGACAAAGGCAATTCGGGGAACTTTGTAGCGATCGGCTTGCCGCCACACGGTTTCCGATTGGGGTTGAACACCCCCCACGGAACAAAAGACGGCAATCACCCCATCCAATACCCGCATCGATCGCTCGACTTCGATCGTGAAGTCCACGTGACCGGGGGTATCAATAATGTTGATCTGGTGATCTAACCAGCTTGTACTGATAGCGGCAGCCGTGATCGTAATGCCGCGTTCTCGTTCTTGGGCCATCCAGTCGGTGACGGCGGTCCCATCATGGACCTCGCCCATTTTGTGGACCACACCGGAATAGAACAAGATACGCTCGGTCGTTGTTGTTTTGCCCGCATCAATATGGGCCGCAATGCCAATATTGCGGATGCGTTCAAGCGGGACTGTCCTAGCCACAGCTACCTCCTATCACTCTGCCGTCAATCATGAATCGTACTACTTTGTTAAAATTCTATACAATTTTCTGACACAGTTGTTATGAGCAACCTTAAGGTTACTCGCCTCGCTGCCTGTCCGTTGAGAAGGGCTGAGGGTGTGCCCCTCTCCTATCCCAAACCGCACCAGTTTCACCCCACGGCTGGGAACTGGCTGGTTTGTACAGAATGCTGCTTTTCCCCGGTCCGTTAGTAGCGGTAGTGGGCAAATGCCTTGTTGGCTTCCGCCATCCGGTGGGTTTCCTCCCGCTTCCGAATGGCACTGCCGGTTTCATTCGCGGCATCCATCAGTTCATTGGCTAGCTTAGCCGCCATCGATTTGCCCGATCGTTGCCGTGCAAAGTGGATCAACCAACGCAGGGCCAAGGCCGTGCCCCGATCGGACCGCACTTCCATCGGCACCTGGTAGGTTGCCCCGCCGACCCGTCGGGCCTTCACCTCCACCAGAGGTGTGGCATTCCGCACGGCTGTTTCAAATGTCTCCAGCGGATCATTTCCCGTCCGCTGCTCAACTGTTTTGAGCGCATCGTACACAATGCGAGAGGCCAGCGATTTCTTGCCACTTCCCATGATGCGCTGAACCATCATGCTGACCAAACGGCTATTGTAAACCGGGTCAGGAATTGTTGAACGTTTTTGAGCAACACCGCGACGCGACATGATCTGTTAGAACCTTTCTTGAGATCTTTGTAAGAGTCTGGAAATAATCTGGGAATCGTCTGACCATCCACCTTCAAAACAGTGTCCAAAGTGCGGTAGCTAAGTCAATCACCCACTAGCTTTTGGGGTAGCACGCTTAGCCTCTGACCCAAACAGGCTCGCCCTGTGCCCTCGGCAGCACTTTGGAACGGCTGACTATGCCTTGGGACGCTTGGCCCCATACTTGGAACGCCCCTGCCGCCGATCTTTCACGCCAGCCGTATCCAGCGTTCCTCGGATGATGTGGTAACGTACACCGGGTAAATCCTTTACCCGTCCGCCCCGAATCATGACGACCGAGTGCTCTTGCAGGTTGTGGCCAATCCCAGGGATGTAGGCCGTGACCTCAAAGCCAGAGGTCAGGCGCACCCGCGCCACCTTCCGCAGGGCCGAGTTAGGCTTTTTCGGCGTGGTGGTATAGACTCTGGTACAAACCCCCCGGCGCTGTGGGCAGCTCTTAAGGGCAGGGGATTTGGTCTTTTTCTTCGCTTTTTGGCGTTCTGAGCGAATGAGTTGTTGAATCGTGGGCATGGGGCGATCGAGCCTGATCTAGGACAAACTAAAATTTTTCAACAGTCTCTTAGTATATGAAGGACGTGTAACCTGTGTCAATTTTTTTGTTAAGTCTTGTGCGGAGGTGAGACCTGGGGTAAGGCGGGGGCGATCGCCGCACAGGGGGAAGGACATTGAGTTGGGGGACTGGCGCGATCAGCGCGGGCACCTCAAGACGCGGCAATCCATAGGCTATGGTTAGAGGTGAAGTTACGGATTAATCAGTCAGGTTTGAGGTTGGGGTGAGGTGATGCTGTTGACAACGACGGATATTATTCAGGGTGCGATCGTCGAGAGCTACCTGGGCGTGGTGACAGCGGAGGTCGTCTATGGGACCAATGCCTTTCGGGACTTTTTTGCCGGAATTCGGGATTTTGTTGGCGGTCGCACGGCCAGCTATGAACAGGTGTTTAAGCGGGGGCAGCAGGAAGCCCTAGAGGAGTTGAGTCGCCGAGCGGAGCGGCTAGGCGCGAATGCAGTGATTGGGATTCAGATGGATACGGGCACCGTGTCGGTGGATAAATCGGGGTCATTGCTACTGATCACGGCCTCCGGAACAGCCATTCGTTTGCAGGAAACTGAAAAGGGATGGTCCCAATAACGTGAGCAACGTTAGTAGTTAGTAATTAGTAGTTAGTAGTTAGTAGTTAGTAGTTAGTAGTTAGTAATTAGTAGTTAGTAGTTAGTAGTTAGTAGTTAGTAGTTAGTAATTAGTAGTTAGTAGTTAGTAGTTAGTAGTAACG
>NZ_JBRCAD010000193.1:0-8094 GCF_053493415.1 Trichothermofontia sp.
AACACAACCATTGGATCAAAAGCCCCTCGCCCGCTCTGGGAGAGGGGTTGGGGTGAGGGCGGTTTGAGTTTTGTCAGTCAATCAGCATTGCGAGTGGCGATCGCGGCTTGATGGGCACGGCAGATGGCGGCGATTTGAGCATCGAATTGAGAGATAGGGTTACCTTGTTTTCTGCGATCAGCGGCTATCGTTGCAAAATATTCAGCAGATTCTAAGTCGAAAGGAAGAATTTGATTGAGGAGTTCTTGTTGAAATACAGCATGAGCAGCGTTTTGAAGCTTTTGTTCCCGATTTCCCTCTGGCAAGATGGCAATGCCATACAAGATTTCAGCTTGAGTAATGCTAGTTGTAAATAAGGTCCCTCTGGGTTGGGAGTCAGTCCAAGACTTAACGCATTGAGAACCTTTGGGATTCATTAATTCGGAGATAACATTTGTGTCAAGAATAATCATCGTGATTTAGAAAGTTGGAGGTGTTCTGATCGGTTCTCGTGGGATTTGAGGAATCTCGAAGTTGTCGATATCAGCGAAGTGTTGCTGTATAGCAGTAGCAAGACCTGGAGGAGATGTTTGGGAAGTCTCTGGGACTAGAACACTGGCGAGAATGGCGGTGATTTCGGCGGCGATCGTGCGTCCGTTTTGCTGGGCACGTTGTTGTAGGCGATCGGCGAGTTGGGGATCGAGGTTTTCTAGGGTGATGTTGGTCATGGTGCGGCTCCTGTGAGTGTGTGATCGACAATTTTTTGGGTTAGGGGAATCTGGGTATACCGGTCAAGGGTGATTGGGGGCTATTCGCGCTCCAATTTTCCTGGAGGCACTGCTGTTCGTAGAAGGATCGGGCCAAGTCGTCGGCGATGGCTAAAAGCTCGATATCGTGTGACTAGCTTAATTTATACAGAGGAATTGTGTTGGTATTCATCGCTTGGGCTTAAGGGTAACAAATTGGGAAATACTGTCGGTGCTGTGTTCTATCCAAACTGTAGTAACCGCAAGGGTGCCGTTAGAGCCAGCGAGGGGGCCTTCGATGATTTCTCATCGGGGAATAAGCAGGTATGGGGTGCGCTTGGCATCGGGAATAGGAATGCTGCCTTAGAGTTCCATGATCTAGGGAGTAATGCGAAGTTGGCCGCTCATGAGTTTGGGGAGAAGCAGATCACGGATTTTGGTTAGAGTTTGAATTTGTTTGAGGTTATTATCTATACGCCTTCTAAGCACAAATGCAGTATCTTGAAAAGCTTTAATAACTGAATAATCCGCAGGCATCGAAAATTCATATTCTGGGATTGCTTTTTTGCTTAAGTGCAAAACAGTTGTTCCATTAGCATAGCCAATACAGTGTTGCTTAAAGAAATGCGTGGACAACAGATAATATAAATAGAAGTTATTAATCCTCTTGTCTTTCGAGATAATTTTAACTACATCCATAGATAAAACATAGCGAGAGTACTTGGGTAAAGGCTGTAGTAGTACAGGATTTCCTAGAACTTCAGCATTTTGTGTCAAATCTGTATGTGCTACTAGCAGATCATTTGGCTCAGCAAGATGCCGATCTTGATAGTTAGTAGTAGTAATTTCTTTGAAGCCATCTAGCCTAAATCCACCATGCCTATCAAAATTCTTGAGATTAACAAGCGCAGTATCTGATTCACCTAAATCCGTGCTTTTGTATGAGTAACCATTAGTTGTGCTAATGATTGAGTTTAGATTCACAACACGCCAGCCTGCGGGGATTTCGCCTAGTTCGGACTGGACCATTGCGCCACCGGATGACTTGTAGGGCTGGCCGTCGGCGTTGGGGAACTCGAAGTCGATAAACCAATGTTTGAAGAGGGTTTGGGCGATTTTCTCTAGGGTCTGGTTCTGCTGGCGGAGATTGGAGATCTTGCGATCGAGGGCAGATAAAGTTTTGCCTATCTCTCGCTGCTCTTGAAGGCTAGGAACTTTGACAATGATCTCGCTACAGTCTCCGACTCGCATATGTTCAACGGTGGAACCCATGCCAAAACCCCTGATTTGGTGTTGCACATCCTTAGAACGGAAAGAGTAAAACAAAAAATTAGGGTCAACAACATTTGGGTCTGGCCTGTACATCATCAGACGTTGACCCAAAAACAAGTTTTCTCCATCAATTATTTGTCCAACTTCTCCAAGAGGGGCTTCTCTAGTCAGAATTATATCGTTTTCTCTCAGCACGGATCGTTTTGTCCATTTGCGAAAAACATCTTCCGTTACATAATTTGTGCTGGATAAATCAATACGACCGTCTTTAATATTTGTCGTCCTGATCATTCGATAAGGTGTGACTTCATCAACAATGGGAGCGGTTTTATTTACACAGTCAATAATTGCTTCACAGAGTTGGTCAACTTTTACCTCTTTCCACTCGTTCATACTTCAACCCCCACGATCGCTAACTGAACCTTAATCTCTTTGTGAAGAATAATGCTTTTCTTAATGAGGATCTAGAGTCGTGAGCATTTCAATAAACCGCTCTGACTCCGACCAATAGGCAATATCAGATAACTCCTCTAGCTGTAGTATCGTCTCCACTTGCCAAACATCCAACGTATCATCAAATAACGAAATAAACCGCAACGGTTGGGTTCCAAATTTTAATTGGGACAAATCCACCCAAGCTGCTACCACATTGTTTGCCTTGGTGTTTGCTGCCGCCTTGCTACCCGTGCTGAGCACCTGCACCAGAGAGCTATGGTTAGGATGGAACGTATGAAAATCAATCCGCCAGCTACGTCCCGATCGACCGGGTAACCTTTCCCTCGCCTGAAAGCTAACCCGATGTTCACTCAGCAGTTCAGCAACCTCATCTTCAAAAGTTGAGACCAAACGAGTCCTAGACAAAAACCAAAGATTGCTAACCGCAATTACTGCCTGCGCCAACCGCGTAATTGCCGCCGCCAACGCCCCTTCATCCCTTACCCGAACCACCAACGCCCCTCGGTACAACTCAACATCATGGGTCAGCAAAATATCCTGGATCGCCTGCTCTTGCTTCTTTGACAAAAACTCGCTAGCGGTCTGGGCAAACAGCCACCGCCGCGTCTCCCCCAAATCCGTCACAATGGGATGATCTTGAGCAACCTTATAAAATAAATCGATCACATCCCCATCGGGATAGAGATACGGCGTCCGAATCTGCGTCCATCCATTAACCTGAGTACAGCTAAACAGGTTTCCTACTGTTTCCGAAATCTCCTGACAGGGCGTATAACTCATAGGAACATGTCCAACTGTTGCTGCCTTAGGATAGGATACATCCTTCCATTATGACGTAGCATTGCTTCTTTACAAAATTGTTGCCAAACTTTAAGTGGATCGTCACGAGTAGCCGTGATATCCCGTGGGATATAAGCCTGCTTATCACGATAGATTTCACTCCAACGATGTTTATGCTTTTCACCCACAAACTCACCATTAGGATTCCGATGATCGGCTCCATAATCTAGTCCATATATTCTGCTATAGGGTGGACAAATAATATGATAGCTTAACTTACTGGCAATCGGATTATAGGTTCCACGTATTGACAATTGATAATTATCTAGATCTGAATGAATTTCAGCTTTGAACTTTAGCCATAAACCTTCTTCTCGTCAGGTTATGTCTTCTTCTATTGTTTTTGACTCATCTCGTATAATACTTTCAAAGTCTTCCTGGCTCAGTGTCATCATTTAAGTCCTAAGAACACTACAGTTGCATCAATGACGAGCTTACAAACGCTGTCGATCCTCACGCAAAAGCTCTGTACTATCGCTGAAAATTGGCCTTCATACTGCTCCATCATAGCTTGAAATCGCTGTTTAGATTCCTGATGGCTACGACGCCTAACAATCGGTTGATAAATAATCATTGCCTCAATATCTTGGTTAGCAATAGGTAACTGTAACGACAACATCCGATCCGATCCGATATGGGTTTTAACCTTAATGCTTTCCATTAAAGCAGCCTCCCGTCTAGAGATCTCGCCTCACAGATTATTATAAACCTCGTCCTCCGGATTGTCCCACACTTGCGCAAAAGGCGGTTCAGATATCTGAGCCGCAGCCTTCACTAATTGACGATCATCAATATCAGCATCAGGAATGAAATCCCGCGCGATCGCTAACTGGTCTTTCATATTCTCCTTGGCTTTTCGCTCCTGTAAAAACTCAGTCAACAACTCAAAAAACAGATCAAATCCCGCCCGTTCATCTATCGAATGCAGTAAAATAATTTTCGCCCAGGAAACTGAAGCCATGATGTTAAATCGTCGCTGCACCCAAAATTGGAACTCTTCAAAATTCTTTTCTTGAACCGTTAGCTCTAGCCCTTGCTCCTGTCGCGAAAATCCATAACCACATAAGAACATATAAAGATTGCTGATTGAAGGCGAACCAATATAAATTCCCGGCATTTGATGGATCTACTTTAGTAAATCGTAAAATTGAATCATCAAAACACAACCTTCCCGTCTAGGCTGCGATCACTCAGATCAGCAAAATCTGTATCCGTAAAGACCAGACCTGCCTGCTCAATTGCTACTCTGAAACTCAGAATTCCTTGCCAGAAACGTTCACCACGGATTCCATCAGTCTGTTTTTTCCCCAGTTTTCTCGAACAATGTTACCTGAAGCACATGCAACAGCGAAGTCTGCCCAGCGATGACAACTTATCTATAGTCCCCAGGATTTCCTGTAACCTCATTGCCTGGTTGACTGACACATCTTTTCCCCTCATCCCTAAATCCCTTCTCCCACAAGGGGCGAAGGGACTTCAAACACAACCATTGGATCAAAAGCCCCTCGCCCGCTCTGGGAGAGGGGTTGGGGTGAGGGCGGTTTGAGTTTTGTCAGTCAATCAGCCTCATTGCTCCACCTCCATCAGCCGTTGCACCGCAGCCTCTAAAACCGGCAGTTAAAACTCCACCGCATCCCAAACCCGCTCCAAGTCAATACCGCCCAGGTAGTCATGCACCAACACATTCCGAAAGCCAGACAGCGCCCGCCAATCCACATCTGGGGCTTGTGCCTTCAGCCTATCCGAGAGCCGCTGGGTCGATTCCGCCATCGTTTGCAATCGCCGTAACACCGCATCCTGTACCAGGACACTCTCCATAAACACTGCCTTGCCATTACCGGTGTAGTCCTGAAGCAGAGCCGCGCACTCTAAAATATGCTCCAGATAAACCCGGTCATCATGGGTGGTCATAGGGTCTTTGCCTCCGCCAATACTTTTTCCCGAATCAGCGGGCTAATCGCCTTTTCCGTCAACACATCCACCTTTCGTCCCAGCAAATCCTGTAAGTCCATCAGCAATCCCCCTGGAAACCAGGGTGTTACCTTTCCTGGGTTGTAGTCAATCAAAAAGTCAATATCGCTCTCTGGTGTTTCTTCCCCTCGCACAACTGAGCCAAACACCCGCACATTATAAGCCCCGTGCCTAGCCGCAATTTCTAAAATCTGTTCCCGCTTTTCCCGCAACGTTTCTAAGAGTGTCATCAGGTCAACCCCTCCAAATCAAACCCCACCTTCGCCAACTGGATCTTAATCTCCTGATCCAATTCTGTCGCCTCCCGCATCTGTGCCGCCAACTGCGCCGTCAACACCGCCATCTGCTCCTCAAACGGCACCCCCTCCTCCGCCTCATCCGGAATCCCCACATACCGACCCGGCGTCAACACAAAATTATGCTTCTCAATCTCCGCCAGCGTCGCCGACTTACAAAACCCCTTAATATCCTCGTAGCCCCCACCGTCCCGCTTCCACTCGTGATACGTCCCCGCGATCGCCTGAACATCTTCCTCCGCAAACGCCCGATTGCGCCGATTCACCATATAGCCCAACTCCGACGCATCAATAAACAACACCTCCCCCTTCCGGTTCCGATTCTTATTGCCATTCTTATAGCGACTCAAAAACCACAAGCAGGCCGGAATCCCCGTGTTGTAAAACAACTGCGTCGGCAGCATCACAATGCAGTCCACCAAATCCGCCAACACCAACGCCTTGCGAATCTCCCCCTCCCCCCCCGTATTCGACGACAGCGACCCATTCGACAATACAAACCCCGCCGCCCCTGTCGGAGCCAGGTGATACAGGAAATGCTGCACCCAGGCAAAATTCGCATTCCCCACCGGCGGCACCCCATACTGCCAGCGGCCATCCTGCCGCAGCAACTCCCCACCCCAATCACTATCATTAAACGGCGGGTTGGCAATCACAAAATCTGCCTTCAAATCCTTGTGGGCATCATTCAAAAACGACCCCTCCGGATTCCAGCGAATATTCGAGCCATCAATCCCCCGAATCGCCAGATTCATCCGGCACAGCTTATACGTCGTCTCATTACTCTCCTGCCCATAGATCGAAATATCATCCAGCCGCCCCTGGTGATGACTGACAAACTTCTCACTCTGGACAAACATCCCCCCCGACCCACAGCACGGATCAAACACCCGCCCGTGATACGGCTCCAACATCTCCACCAACACCCGTACCACACTCTCCGGCGTATAGAATTGGCCCCCCTTTTTCCCCTCCGCCAGGGCAAACTGACCCAGAAAATACTCATTCATACACCTGCCCCAGCAAATCCTGCTGACGGGGTTCCGTCGTTGGCTCCGTCGGCTCCGTCTCCAACCGCAACTGCCCATCGGCCTCCGCTTGCACCTGGGCCAAATTAACACTGCCGATCAAATCAATCAGCCCCCCCAGCGCCATCGGGTCTAGCTTCTGCTGCCCATAGACCTTCGGCAAAATCCCCTTCAGCAGCTTTGGATTCTCCGCCTCGATCGCCGCCATCGCCGCATCCACCTGTTGCCCGATCGTGGGCTGCTTCGCCTGCGCCTGCAACACCGACCACCGCGCCTCAGCCGGAACAAAAAACACATTCTCCGCCCGGTACTCATCCGGATCTTCCGGGTCCGCCCCTGCGTACTCCCCCGCACCAGCCAGCAACTTCCCATGCAACTGCTCAAACGCATCGGAAATGTACTTGAGGAAAATCAACCCCAAAACAATATGCTTATACTCCGCCGCATCAATATTCTTCCGCAGCTTATCCGCCGCCTTCCAGAGCTTCTGCTCCAACGACTCCCCATTCTGGGCATTTGCTTTCGTCCCCTTCGGCATACCCCGCCCTCGCCCCCGATCGTCACTACCCACCTTACCCATAGCAGCCGCGATCGCCCAGCCACAAAACAGGAAAACTTAACCCGCTCCCCTCCCCCCACCCGTCATATCAAACTTTGCCCGATCGCCAGACCTGGATAGTCTGATCAAAACTGCTGCTGAACAGGGTTTTACCATCGGGGCTAAAGGCTAAGGCCGTCACCACATCCGTATGTCCCGTGAGGGTGTTGACCGCTTGACCCGTTTTGAGATCCCAGAATTTGATGGTGGAGTCCTCACCGCCACTGGCAAGCAGGGAATGTTTAGGACTAAAGACTAAGGTTCGGACTGTCTGGCGATGACCGTGCAGCGTCTGATGGGGCTGAGGCAAAGGGACAACCGTATTGGACCAAAGGTGGATTTGAGCGGCTTGATCGCTGGTCGCAAGATACTCACCATCGGGGCTAGTAACCAAGCTAGCGATCGGCTGATCTTGGGGGATGGGTAAGTGGAGCGGTTCGCTGGTGCGCCATCGATAGATACAGATCAGGGCATCTTCACCACCGCTATAGGCAACCTGCTTATCGGGACTCATGGCTACCGCCCCAACAGGTCCTTGGTGGCTTGTCGCCATCCGGATCAGCTTACCGGCGCTTAAATCCCAGAAACAGACCTTACCCTCGGCGTCCCCACTGACCAAAACTTTACGATCGGGACTGATCGCCAGCGTCGTAATGGGACTGTTATGGCCCGTTAGGGTCCGAATCAAACTGCCATCCCGGACATACCACAGCTTAATCGTGCCATCCTTCCCGGCACTGGCCAAAATCTGCCCCTCTGGGCTAAACGCCACACTCCACACCTGATCGCTATGACCAGAGAGGGTAAAGAAGGGCTGCCCCGTTTGGAGGTTCCACAAATACACCTGCTTATCCCAACTGCCACTGGCCAGGATTTTGCCATTCGGACTCAGGGCGATCGCCGCAATG
>NZ_JBRCAD010000194.1:0-39350 GCF_053493415.1 Trichothermofontia sp.
CCCCAACCCCGCCCCCTGACGCAAGCCGCGTTCCAAACCCTCCTGGGACAAGCTACCCCCTGGGTTGGCGGCGCGATCGGCCTTTTCTGCGGGGGCTTCTTCTGGAGTATTGGCGGCATAGGGGAAGTTTTTCGCTTTGCGCCGTTGGATTGGATGGCCGGCGATCGCGCCCTACTCTGGGGATTCGGACTCGTCGGCGTGGGGGCGGGGATTTTCCTACGGAGCCAAACCAAGTTCCCCGACTACCGTGCCAACACCCTACCGACCACAGGGCATCTCAGCCGTCTCTGGCAAAACTGGCAAGCGGCCCCAATGGACAGTCATCCGGCCCGACTACAAGGCATTCTGATCGGACGATCGGGGGCAGGCAATAGCCTCGGTCAGGAAATCCTGTTGTACACCCCGGAAGGGGTTGTGAAACTCCACCTCACGGCGGCGATCGGTGTCATTGGGAACTGGCTTCCGGCCCGCCGTCGTCTCCTGGCCTCAGGCTACCGTCAAGCTGTGACCGTGCAGGGCTGGCTCCACCGGGGGGCTTCGGTCTGGATGGACGTGGATCTTCTGCGTCTGCCCCAGGGCAAAACCCTCCAAAGCTATCCCACGATCGCCGCCACCCTCTGGGTGCTACTCTTGCTCCTCTGGGGTACCGTCACGATCGCACGCGGCCAAGGCTAAATACCCCAGTCTCCAGTCTCCCCCAGCGATCGCCCGATCACGCATTCCACGTGGGATAGCCGTCTCGGCTGTCGCAAGGGCAAGCCGGATACCCCATTGGACTGCTTGAGAGGGTGCGATCACCTGAGCCTAACGGCAATCTGTCTCTCCTCGTAGCCCCCCCAATGACAACCCCGTTGCCGTTACCTTGGAGAGGTGTTACATTTCTTAACAAGACCTCATGGGAGGACTTGTCTGCTATTCGCCCACCATCAGGAGCGGCTCCGTTGCCCCAAAATACGCAAGTACTACTGGAATCGGGGGACCTGTGGGCAATACTGGCTAAATCAGTAGGGGTCACAAGTTACTTTTATCGCTAAACCAGATCAGGAAGAGCAGCAATCTGTTACAGTGATTAACTGGGTTAGATGCTTGCAAGGTGAGAAGTAGTCGATTGCGGCCATCTCCTAGCCTGTTGGTGGCTGGTCGATGGGTTCTAGGCGCAGGACCGTTATCCACAAAGTTTTTTTCGATACCTGGAACGTGATAATGTTAGAGACGGGCAGATATTTGTTGACAGATCGGTATGCTTTGCAAGTCGCCTGTCCGCAGGCTTTCAAGCCGCAATCTGGCAACCCAAAATGTGTGCCTGGCGTTCCCCGTTCAGCCCTATCCACTCCTAAGTTTGATACCCTTGCTGCCGTGCGATTTTTGACAGATTTACATCGATTTACTTCAATAGAACGATTTGATTTGTGCTATGGGAAAACGTTGCGTGTGGCAATGGCTGGGGCTGACCCAATGGAGATGCGATATGGCAATGGCATCGTCTAGCGATCACACACTGTTCACTTGCATGGACTTCAAAACTCGGAGGTATCTGTAACATGTCAGTCCGTCTCTACATTGGCAATCTGCCCAAGGAATTGGAACGTCAGGAATTAGAAGCGGTCTTTGCCGAGAGCGAAGCCGTTTCCACCAAGGTGATCACCGATCGCAAGACGGGGAAATGCCGGGGCTTTGGCTTTGTCACCGTGAAAACGGATGAAGAGGCTGATCAGTTGATTGAGAAATTCAATGGCCACCTGATCCACGAGAACCCGATCAAGATCGAAAAGGCCCTCCCCCGTGCCACCAAGGCTAAGGGTGATGGCCCCGAAATCGCACCACCGGTTGCCAATGGCGGCAGTGCGGGGGGCGGCGGCAATAGTAACCGTCGTAGCAAGGGTAAATCCTCCCGCCGGGGGGGCACATCCGGGGGATCGAGCCAGGATACGGGGGTAGCGCAACCCGATCCTCGCTGGGCACAGGAGTTGGAAAAGCTCAAGGAATTGTTGGCAGCCCAAACCGCTAATTCCTAAAAGTGTAGCGACCTCAACTTGGGGGCGGCTCAATGCCCAGTCGATCGCCGTCTCAGCGTGGGATAGCTATCTCGGCTGCCACTGACGAGTATCCTAAACAGAGAAGCTTCACACCGTTCGTAGTCACGACTTTAGTTGTTGCCGTCTAAAGCCTGCCCTACAAACTGCTCGTAGTCACCGTTTGTAGTCACGACTTTAGTCGTTGCCGTCTAAAGCCTGCCCTACCAACGTTGCAGCACTTACGTGGCAGACAGGGTGCCACCCCACTGGTTTCTTCAGGAATCTGGCGATCGCCGGATACAGGTTAACCGGGTTTGACGGCTAGGAGTGAATACTTGGAACCCACACACGCCACAATTCTGGTCACGGGGGGAGCCGGGTATATTGGCTCCCATGCAGTCTTGGCCCTGAAGCAGTCAGGGTACGAGGTGATTGTCCTTGATAACCTGGTCTACGGTCACCGGGAATTGGTGGAGTCAGTCCTTCAGGTGGAACTGTTCGTCGGTGACACCAACGATCGCGCCCTGTTGGATGATTTATTTTCCCGTCGGTCGATCGCGGCGGTGTTGCACTTTGCCGCCTATGCCTATGTGGGCGAGTCAGTTCTCGATCCGGCCAAGTATTACCGCAACAATGTGGCGGGCACGTTGACCCTCTTGGAGGCGATGCACACGGCGCGGATTCCGGCCCTAGTGTTCTCGTCTACCTGTGCCACCTATGGCGAACCGACAATCCTGCCGATCCCGGAAGACCATCCCCAAGCGCCGATCAATCCCTACGGGCGATCGAAGTGGATGGTGGAGCAAATTCTGAATGATTTTGAACGCGCCTACGGGTTGCGATCGGTTCAGTTTCGCTACTTCAATGCGGCGGGGGCTGATCCAGCGGGTCGTCTGGGGGAAGATCACAACCCAGAAACCCATTTGATTCCATTACTGCTGTTAACGGCACTGGGGCAGTGTGAGTCGGTTTCTCTTTTCGGGACCGACTACCCCACGGCGGATGGGACCTGTATTCGTGACTATATCCATGTGACGGACCTGGCAATGGCCCATGTTCTGGGGTTGGAATACCTGCTCAACGGCGGCGAAACCACGATCGTTAACTTAGGTAATGGGAGTGGCTTTTCGGTACGAGAAGTCATTGAGATGGCCCGTCTGGTCACTCAACGCCCAATTACCGTGATTGAGTCAGCCCGTCGTCCGGGTGATCCACCCGTGTTGGTGGGCAGTAGTGACAAGGCACGGCAACTCTTGGGTTGGCAACCCCAGTATGGTGATCTGCAAACGATTATTGAACATGCGTGGCAGTGGCATCAAAAACGCCATGCCTAAGGGGCGACTAAGGTAAACAGGGAGTGCTAGGCTAGTCTCGTTTACTGACATGTTGGTCTTAGGTGACAGGTGTTTTCAAAGACAGGGACAACTGAAGGCAGCGCCGTCTTGGGGATTGCACCGCGATTGCTTGACCGTCACTCATCGTCACAGGGAGACTGCCTTGGCTAACGAAGTTGACACCTCGCTGCCCCCCGTTTCTCGTCGAGAACTGCGTGACTTGGTGCGTAAGCAGTTACTGATGCTGCTGGAGCAGGAAAATTTGCAAGGTGCTAAAGCCCTGCTGATTCCGGTGCAACCTGCCGATATTGCCGACGCGATCGAAGGACTACCGGAAGCCCAACAGGCGATCGCCTTTCGTCTCCTGCCCAAGGATGAGGCAGCGGAAGTGTATGAATACCTCGACTCCAGTGTGCAACAAATCCTGATTGAGGATTTTAAGCGGCAGGATGTGCTGAACGTGGTTGAGCGCATGTCCCCCGACGATCGTGCCCGGTTGTTTGATGAGCTACCCGCTAAAGTCGTCCGACGACTGCTCGAACAACTTAGCCCAGCAGAAAGACAGGCCACGGCCTTGCTCTTGGGCTACGAACCGGATACGGCAGGGCGGATTATGACGCCCAAATATATCCAACTGAAGGAGAATTTCGCGGTTAGCCGTGCCTTAGAACGCATTCGCGATTTGGCCGATACCACCGAGACGATTTATTACCTGTACGTGACCGATGCCAATCGCCGCCTGACGGGTATTCTCTCGTTGCGTGATCTGGTGATGGCCCAACCCCATCAAACCGTGGGCGAAATCATGACCCGCGATGTCGTCTTTGTCAACACAGACACGGACCAGGAAGAGGTGGCCCAACTGATCCAGCGCTACGATTTCCTGGCGGTGCCAGTCGTCGATCGCGAACAGCGCTTAGTGGGGATTGTCACGGTTGATGATGTGCTCGATATTTTGGAGCAGGAGGTTACGGAGGATATTTACACCCTCGGTGGTGTCCAGTCGGGGGGGGATGATTACTTTCAGACCAACTTACTTACCGTAGCCCGTCGGCGAGTGGTGTGGCTATTGGTCCTGTTGTTCACAAATACCCTGACCTCTGCTGTGATTCGTTCCCAAAACGATATTTTGGCCCAAGTGGTGACGCTAGCGGCCTTTATTCCCCTCTTGATTGGGACCGGGGGCAATGTGGGTGCCCAGTCCTCCACCGTGGTCATCCGTGGCATTAATACCGACAAGTTACGGTTGCAGGCAGCCTTTGGCATTGTCCAACGTGAGGCGATCGCTGGGATGTTGTTGGGCCTCATGCTGGGGGCGATTGTCACCGTCTGGGCCTATGTTCTCCAGGGCAGCCTTTTGGTGGCGATCGCTGTGGGTATCAGCCTGTGGGCCATTTCAATCCTCGCCTCAATTTCCGGGGCCGCACTACCCTTCCTGTTTCAAGCGCTCGGCTTTGACCCGGCCTTGATGTCAGCCCCCTTTATCACCACCGCCGTCGATGTCTTGGGCGTTTTTATCTATTTCTCCGTGGCCCGCTTCATGCTACAACACTGGCAGGTCTAACCGAATTATTACCCTGGGGGAGATGCCTAGTCGTTATCCCAGGTCATATCGCCAATCAGGTCGATAATGGGGTCCCGCAGAAGATAATCATTGTCTTCCAATTCGCATTCGACGCAAATCCACTCCCGACCAGGAATATATTGGCAGAGGGTGTAAATCGGTTGATGGGGACTCAAGGAACCGCATTCCACGAGGTGGCGGGCTTCTTCCTTCAAAACATCAATCGAGTACCGACTAGAGCGTTGGGTTAATTGCAACATAACATCCCCCTATGGCTACTTTCCCCGATCGTCACGATCCAGAATCGCTGGGGTACTGCGGTTCCATTCCAATTGTAGGGGATGTCATCGGGATGGCTGATGAAGAAGTGTTGCCATCGGCCCCCTCAGGCGGAGGGAATGGGATCGACCACGGCGGTCTCCCGCTCAACGACGCCATTGGTCTGCCCCACGCCATTGGGGGGGGGCGGGGACTGCTGCGCCTCCTGAAGGGGTTTACGGCTTCGCACCAGCCGGATGGCCCGACTGACACTTTCCGGTAGGATCACCACGAGACTGCCGGACCGGGCTAGCTTGTCCAGGGCGTATTCGATCGCTTCCGTTTCGTCCAGAATCACCTCATGGGGAAAGTCGGGGTGCTGCTCTAGCAAACCCGCCCGGATGAGGGTGGCCACTGCTCCCCGCTCCCGACCACGGGTGTCGTCATCTTCCTTGATAATGACGCGATCGAACATGGTTGCCGAGAGTTGGCCCAATTCGATAAAGTCCTGATCGCGGCGATCACCGGGGGCGCCAATCACCCCAATGCGTTCGCCCTCTCTCCAGTTGCGCACAAATCCCCCTAGCGCTTCATAGCTGGCGGGATTATGGGCATAGTCGATCAGGGTATGGTAGTTACCCATGTCAAACAGGTTCATCCGGCCCGGTGTTTGTTGGGCAGTGGACTGGAAGGTGGCCAGGGCTGTACGAATTTCCTCAATCCGGACCCCTTGGGCAAAGGCAGCTAAACTGGCCGCTAGCGCGTTGGCAATTTGGAAGGGTGCCCGTCCGCCCATCGTCAGGGGCACATTCACCCCCTGTTCAATGCGCAGGGTCCAATCGCCTTTGAGGATCGATAGGTACCCATTTTCATACACCGCCGCCAGTCCCCCCCGTTGGGTGTGGGAGCGAATGAGGGGATTATCTGGATTGAGGGAGAAGTAGGCCACCTGCGCCCGTACCCGATTGGCCATTTCCGCCACCAGGGGATCATCGGCATTCAGGACCGCATAGCCGTTAGGCAGGGCGGCTTCAGCCACCACACTTTTTACCCGGGCCATGTCTTCGATCGTGTCGATATCACCCAACCCCAAATGGTCCGCTGCGACATTCAGGACGACCCCAACATCACAGGCCGAAAAGCCGAGACCCGATCGTAGAATTCCCCCGCGTGCCGACTCCAGCACCGCGATTTCCACTGTCGGGTCCTGAAGAATCAACTGGGC
Organism: Trichothermofontia sp.; assembly: GCF_053493415.1. NCBI lineage: Bacteria > Bacillati > Cyanobacteriota > Cyanophyceae > Leptolyngbyales > Trichocoleusaceae > Trichothermofontia > Trichothermofontia sp. Next base: position 6,397 of record NZ_JBRCAD010000194.1, read on the forward strand.
ACTTTGGGGACCGGTGTTGTCCCCCGGTTCGACGAGATACTCACCGATATAGGTGCCGTCCGTGGTCGTATACCCCACGACCCGACCCGTTTGCTTCATGATATGGGCCAGCAAGCGTGTGGTTGTGGTTTTCCCATTGGTGCCCGTTACCGCCAAAATGGGCACGCGGCTGGGGGCACCCGGTGGGTAGAGCAGATCCATCACCGGTTCGGCCACGTTGCGGGGAATGCCTTCGCTGGGGCAGAGGTGCATCCGGAAGCCTGGGGCCGCGTTCACTTCGACAATGACGCCATTGACCTCGCGTAGGGGACGGGTGATATCGGGGGTGACAATATCAATGCCGGCAATATCCAGGCCAATGATCTTGGCTACCCGTTGCGCTAGCCAAATATTTTCAGGATGAATGTCATCGGTGCGATCGATGGCAATCCCGCCCGTACTCAAGTTTGCCGTTGCCTTGAGATAGCAAATCGCGCCCTTGGGGGGGACACTCTCCAGGCTGTAACCCTGGTTGGCCAGCAGTTGTTCACTGGCTTCATCTACGCTAATTCGGGTTAACACGTTGTCATGGCCACTCCCCCGGCGCGGGTCGCGGTTGGTTTGTTCAACCAGTTCACTGATGGTTGATTGGCCATCGCCAACCACATGGGCGGGCACCCGTTCGGCAACGGCGACGACTTTACCATTGATCACCAGCACCCGATGATCCCGGCCTGCGTAGTAGCGCTCAATGATGACAGCACGGGTTTTGGCATTGGCGCTGGCCAGGTCATAGGCTGCCTCCGCCGCTTCCAAGGAGTTGACGTTAATGGTAATCCCTCGGCCATGATTACCATCGAGGGGTTTGACAACGATCGGGAAGCCCCCCACATCCCGCACGGCGCTTTCCAGTTCGTCGTAGTACTGGATCACGGTCCCCTTGGGCACCGGCACCCCCGCATCCCGCAGGATGGCCTTGGTTCCCTCCTTATCACAGGCCAGTTCTACCCCTAAAATGCCCGTCTGATCGGTTTGGGTTGCCTGAATCCGGCGTTGATAGACCCCCTGGCCAAATTGAATCATGGCGCGGGTATTGAGTCGCAGCCAGGGGATGCCCCGATGTTCTGCCTCGGCAATGATGGCTTCTGTGCTAGGTCCTAGGGCCGCATCTGCCCAAATTTCGCGCAGATCGTATAAATCCTGCTCCAATTCCTCGGCGGGATATTGCCCTGTTTCAACGATACTTTGGCAAAGACGCACGGCTGCTCGCGCCGCATAGCGTCCCGCTTGTTCATCTAAATATTCAAAAACCACCTGATAGGTGCCGGGGGTGGAGGTTTCCCGTGTCCGCCCGAAACCCGTTGGCATCCCCGCTAGGGTTTGGAGTTCTAGGGCCACGTGCTCGATAATGTGCCCCATCATGGTGCCTTCCTGAACCCGACTGAGGAAGCCGCCCCGATGGCCGGGGGAGCAGAAGTGCTCCATCAAACTGGGTAGGGCTTGGGTCAAGCCCTGGTAAAAGCCCGGTATTTTATTTGAGGGGCGATCGGCGAGTTCCTCTAAGTCGAGTCGCATTAGGACCAGTTTTTGGCGACGAATACTCCAGTAGTTGGGACCCCGTAAGGTTTGGATTTTCAGGATTTTCATAGCAGCGCAGCGTGACTCAGGACGGGCGAAGGTGGGTAGGCGTGTCCATTGTTTAGTCTCAGGGTGCCGGAAGCCAAAGAACTGTTCACTAGGAACACTTTGTTGGTTCTGGAACTAGACAGTAGGGGATGGGTGCGGACGGTTAGCGTGAAAAGCAGGGTGGGCAATACGGGGCAAGACAACTCATCACTCCACGCAGGTAAGGAAGGTTGCCATTGGATCGCCGTCCCTAATCTAGCGTAGCCCAGGGGGGAATTAGGCCGATGGCATTAATTGTCGCTGATCTAGGTGGTAACGATCGCCATGTCCGAGCAAATGGAGGCGACAATTGTGGACACTAATGGGATCGGTGGCCCCGATGAAGGCTTGGTTGGTATGGGAGAGTTCGGTGGCATCGACGATCGTCACCACCCCATTGCCCATTGCCTGGAGGGAACGATCGGTTTCGACAATGATGCAGGTATCTTCATCAATGCCAATCCCCAGACAGTCGGGATGCATGGCGATGGCGCTGATCAGGCGGGCCATGCGGTTGCGGTTGTGGAAATGCTGATCCACGATCGCCTTGGGTAGAAAGCCAAACCCGGTGGCCATATCCACGAGGGCACGGTTGGGGGATTTGCCACTGCCCCCCCCGGCGATCATGTGGTACCCCATGACGGCGGCCCCGGCACTGGTCCCGGCCAGGGTAATCTCGTGGCGCTGCACCCGGGCGTGGACCAGTTCCATAATGGGGGTGTCGGCGAGGATGGCACACAGGCGCAGTTGATCGCCGCCGGTCATAAATACGCCGGTACAGTCTTGGAGGCAGGCTTGCCAGAGGGGATCAACGGCTTGCTCCCGTTCGCGCACGTCGAGAATCTGAATCGCCTTGGCCCCCATGTCTTCAAACAGTTCCCGGTAGCGAGCGCCAATGAGGGCAGGTTCCCGTGAAGCGGAGGGAATAATGGCGATCCGTGCCTCAGGGCCGCCCGATCGCTCTAGAAAGGTATGCAGAATTTCCCGCCCGTGGACTTTGTCCTCGGCACCACCAATCACAATGATGGCAGGTTGAGTCGAATGAGGCATCTTTCACATCGCGAGGGTGTGTACTGGCTGGGGGGGGTGCCCCCGTGGGTCAATTAACTTTGATATTTATAAACATACCGTTCTGATGGCGGTTTCTTCTAGCGGCGGGTGAGAACATTCCCCTGGTTCCGACACTGGGTGGCTAGGCGGTCCGTTAGGATGTCTGCATCCGTAGTAGGAAGACGCTAAAGCATGCAGGGGGTTGTCGTGAGTTAACACGCTCTGATCGCCCTCAGGGGGCTGAAGCCCGACCATAAGGGGCATGGTAAGCTGGGGGCAAGGGGCTGCTGGGGACCCCCTGGAATCCTAGATGCCTGCTGCGATCGGGCCTGCGTGTGAGTCAGCTTTATGGGCTAGATCAGGTTGATGCGTTACCGCCTACTTGGGTGGGCGAGAGTGTGCTGCACCTAAACCGATTGCGGCAGCAGGGGTATGCGGTGGTGCCGGGGGTGGTGGTACCGGCTCCCTGGTTGCAGACGTTCTTGGAAACGATCGCGTGGTCGGAACCCATCCTGGCGAATTTGCCCTACTCGCGTCTGCGGGTGATGGTGGATGATGCGCTTCAGTTAGCCACGATCACTCAGCAATTGCAAGATAGCCTCCGCCAGACTCCTTTACCGGTAGCTTGGCAGACCCAGTTGGCACGGGCGATCGACCCTCTGGAGGCGGAAACCCTGATCCTGCGGCCTTATCCCACACTGGCGCGGGGGAATCTGCCGGAGGTGGCGGCGCTGCTGGGGGTGGAGGTCTGTCCAGCCGAGCCAGTGGCTTTGGCGATGGCCCTGAAACAGGTCTGGGCGTCTTTGTTTGCGGCGACGAGCCTCTTTTGCTGGCAACGGTTAGGGGTGGAATTGCCCCAAATCCACTTGGCGGTGCTCATTCAGCCCGTATGGCCCGCGATCGCAACGGGGACGGTGCAATTGCAGAAGACCCAGACTGTGGTGGAGGCCAGTTGGGGGTTGGGGCTGGCCCAACGGTGGGGCATGGCTGAGCCAGAGCGTTATTGCCTCCCCCCGGCCTTGGACACCCCGCACCCACTACAAGCGGGCTATCAGGAGTTTGCCTATCAGGTGCAGTCCGGTTTGGCTGACCCGTCGGGAACGCTGGCTTGGCAGGGGGAATGTCTACCCCAGTTGGCAAGATCGGGGATACAAGCCTATTTACTCAGTGAGGCGGTGCGCGGGCAATCAGCCCTGACGGCAGCAGTGTGGGCGGCTCTGAGGCCGTTGATCGCCCAACTGCGGGAGGGGTCATCGCTAGCCACGGCACTACCGGCGGCTTGGCAGGGGGAGTACCAGGTGGAATGGCATCTATACCAACGGGCTACGGCTCCCCCCCAGATTTACCTCACTGATATTACTGCCCTAACACCAGCCCAACCAGCGCTCTCCCTCAGTAGCCCAGCCCCGACCCCGATCGCAGACCCGATCGCTGCTCCCACACCAGACCCAACGCCAGAGCCATCGATCGCGCTGACGGTGGCCGCTACCCCCCTCCTCCAATTAGCGGCAACCGCCTGTCAGAATGTGCCGCCGTTGCTGCGGGGGGTGGCGGCGGCGGCGGGCCAAGTAGTAGCACCGGCCTATGTGGCGTCTGAGTTACCAGCGGATTTAACTCCGTTGCCGACGGGGCATATCCTGGTGACGACGGCGGTGTTGCCCAGTTGGGTTACCTACCTTCGCCACTGCCGGGGGGTGATTGCGGAGCAGGGCGGGATGACTTCCCACGGGGCGATCGTGGCGCGGGAGTTGGGGATTCCGGCGATCGTGGGTGCGCCGATGGCTACGCAGCAAATTCAAACGGGTGACTGGCTCTGGCTGGATGGTCAGCGGGGGAGGGTGTATCGAATTCCGGCTAGCGACTACCCCCAATTGGCGGCCCAGCAGGCCCTTGCGGCTAACTTACCGTCCCCTGGGGACGATCGCACTGCGGCGATCGCGCCGACATCGCCGTTGGGGTTTTCCCCGGAGGCAACCCTGGCAACGCGTTTGTTAGTCAACCTGAGTCAGACCAGTACGTTATCGCAACTGGCGGCGCTGCCGATCGCGGGGGTGGGGTTGCTGCGATCGGAGTTAATGATGGTTGAGGTTTTGGAACACCAGCATCCCCAGTTTTGGTTGCAGCAGGGACGACAAACGGTCTTGATTGAACGGTTAAGCCATGCGATTGAACCGTTTGCTGCGGCTGTCTACCCACGTCCGGTGTGGTATCGATCGCTGGATTTGCGCAGTCATGAATTTGCGGCGCTCCAGGGTGCCCCGGTGCGGCCTGTGGAGGCGAATCCGATGCTGGGGGTGCGGGGGGCAGCGGCCTATTGGTTTGATTCGACGCTGTTTGATCTGGAGTTGGCGGCGTTGGCGGCGGTACAACGGGCGGGTTACTCGAATCTACATTTATTGCTGCCCTTTGTGCGCACGGTGGAGGAGTTTCAATTCTGTCGCCAGCGGGTGGAGCAGTCAGGGTTGGATTTGGAGGCTTTGCAACTGTGGTTGATGGCGGAGGTGCCGTCGGTGTTGCTGTTGCTGCCGGACTATGTGGCGGCGGGGGTGCAGGGTCTTTCGATTGGGACCAATGACCTGACGCAATTGCTGCTGGGGATCGATCGCGATCATCCCCAGTTGAGTAGCTACCTGGACGATCGCCATCCGGCGGTGGTGCGGGCGATCGGGCAGTTGATTGAACAATGCCGAGGGTTAGGGATTCCTTGTTCGATCTGTGGGCAGGCACCGAGTCGGGACTTGGCGCTCATTGAACAGTTGGTCCAGTGGGGGATTGACTCGATTTCGGTGGAGGTGGAGGCGGTGCCGATCGTGTATCAGGCGATCGCGGAGGCGGAGCAACGCCTATTGTTGAAGACGGCCCGTCGCCCGTTAGCAGCCCCGGATACGCTGGGTTAATATTCGACTCAACTCGCTGCTCCGGATACTAAATCTATAATGGGCGGTCCTTGAAGCTAGTAGCTCGAAAAGTGAATTCTGCAACGTTCGTAGTGCTGGCTTTAGCCTGCAATGACTAAAGTCGTTACTACCAACGTTGCGACACTTTATGTTTGCTGTACTAGTTTTTCAGGATTGAACAAATTTGTTGAGTTCGCTTACTAATAAATGGACCATTGTAGATGGATTGTCTTGGCTAGGGACATGAGGATTATATTGTTCGAGTAAAGTAGTGGCATTTCTGATCGCAATAGGTTGTTTATCCAATAGTTCATCGTAGATTGTCTCACTATTTTTCTGATATCGGTGATGAAGGAGGTGATTTAGCTTCTGGATATAATCGCTTCGCGGAATTCCAGTATTAAGAAATTCAAAATGCAGGACATACCATAGTTCAAAAGCTTCGTTAGAGTAAGCCACCTTCAATCCTAGCTTGGTAGCATTTTGGATGGCATTATTGAAATCTTCTGGGGTCCAAGAGTCACGATCGAAGACACACCATACTTGATCGTATTCTTCTTGTTCTTGAATCTGCTTAGCTCTGTTGACTAATTTACTGGGATTGCTGCCAACTCCTTGAATATCTATCTCAACAACATTTCGAGGAACGCGAAAACCCCTAAAGTAGTTGGGTTCTGTTTTTGTACCTTCACATACAACAAAAATCTTTGTCTAACCTCCCTAATATCAACTTTTCTTGGGGAGTATCCACGGGTGTTTGCTTTCTTTTTAGACATGGATATTGATTAGATTGCTTAAATCGCCAATATAAGGAATTGCGCCGTATTTGCCCTGGATATAGTCATTTTCAAAGGAGGCATCATTACGCACTTTATATTCTGCTAGGGAGTAAAGATCGGTTGCTCCATAGCGATTTTTTTCGGCAAACCAAATTTGATCCCTACGAAAAAGTCGGTTACTCAGTAGGTTAGTATCATGGGTCATGAATATTAATTGAGCATTATTGGGATTCATCGTATTTGAATTAAATAGTTCTACAATTGCTCGACTGAGCAAAGGATGAATCCTAGCGTCAAACTCATCAATTATTAAAACTTTAGCATCTTTCAATGTGTCAACAAGTGGTCCCGCTAGGGCAAAAACTTTTTGAGTTCCTTCCGATTCTTGATCATCAAGATCAAATAATTCTGTGGCTATGACCTGTCCTGTCTCATCAAATCTCCGATGTATCGTTTGTATTGAGGCTATCTTACCTCCTCCACTCTTCAAAATCAAGTTTTTAATTTCATCGGGAAGTTCACTCGGAAAAAGATCCATCGTGAGTTCACTTTCTTCGACCTTGACATCACCAAATCCCAAATCTAATTTTCTAAGCAATTGCAGAATTTCACGATTATTTCTGTCATTAATTAAACAACTGAGTGTGTAGCCTCGATAGCCTCTATCATCTAATCCAGAAACAATTTTTACTTTATTAGTAAACCATTCTAAAATGTTTTCTGCAATCTCGACATTAAATTGAGCAGATACCGACAAAAATAACGCATTTCGTCTGGTTTTTTGTTGAATGCCATCGGCTTTATAGGTTTTAGATATGCTGAAATTATTCAATTTTCGTTCAAAAAGCTTGGTTTCCCTAAATCTAGGGATGTAAAACAACCATTCTGACAAAACTTCATCACAAGTTGCAGTAAATCCATATCTATATTGTTTTTTATCTATTAAAAAGGCAATTTCAAAAAAAGTTGGCTTAGTGTCAGTTTCCGTGCTCAGCTTAAATCTTTCAACTCTAATTTTTTCAGTGCTTTGAGTTTCTTTAGATGAGTTGATTATAAACCATTTCATGAAGCTTAAAGCTTTGACAAAATTACTTTTGCCACTAGAATTTGCACCATAGATGGCAGCACTTTTAAGTAGCTTTAGATCATGATCTATAGCAAAAACATTATTTTCATCAAGACTTTTGTCTTTAGACACAAGATTGGCTGCCACCATGCTAAATGTGACTGGCTCCTTGAATGACCTGTAATTACCAACCCTAAATTCAATCAGCATGGCTTAGCTATTGGGCTTAATGCCAGTATTTGTGAAAAAGACACAGATATCTACCTTAAGGATAACAGTCGTTGGCTGAATATGTTACAGGATAAGATTGTCTTATAGAGTGTATTAGTACTCATTGAGTATTCAGCCGCAAAGCACCTATGGCCCGACGGTAAGGCCATCTGTTGTGTGTTCAAGGTTGCTGGTAGCGGGTGATGGGTGCAACCGTAAGGCCACGTCAAAAAAAACATCCCCAGGGTGACTGAGGATGGGGGTAGCTTATGCGTAAAGAGAGGTTAAGTGAGGTGAGGGAAGCGGTGACAGCCTAACGGACTTGTTGGCTACGTTGTAGCACTTGCTGGACTTCGCGACTGGGGGTGTAGTTGTAGCCAAAGTTGGCGCGATCGCTGTCATCCAAAATATTGGGCGTAATCGCAATCACAATCTCACTCCGATCTTTTTGACCCTGACGGCTACGGAATAAGGCACCCACAATTGGTAGGTCTCCCAACACCGGCACTTTACTTACCGTTTCCGAGTCTTGCTCGGTAATAATGCCTGCCAGCAGCATCGTTTGGCCATCCCGTAAGCGAATCAACCCCGAAGAGACTTCCCGTGTCGATACTCGAAAGACTTGGAAAGGTCCTTGAGAAGTTTGCACAAATTGGGTCCCAGAGGGGGTTGCCACATTCGGCGTGACTCGCAAGGAAATAAAGCCGTTATCATCAACCCGCTCAACTGCCAAAGTCAAATCAAGGCCAACCGGAGTTAAAACGTTATTGATGGTCCGGACAGGTTGCCCACCCGCCGGGGCTGGGACGACCTCTTCAATAACATTGGTGACAACTTGGTCCCCCAGTTGGATCGTGGCGGTTTCACCTTCCTGCACCGTGAGTGTTGGGTCGGTGAGGATCTTGGCGTTTCCGGTCTCCACGTTGGCATTTAACTGGGCCAAGAATTGCTGTGGATACTGGAACACTTGCGGGAGCCGGTAAGCAACCTGGGCCGCCTCACCAATAAAGCTAGGCAGGGCTTGAATTGCTGCCCTAGCCGAAATGGGTGCGCCATTGGGATCAAAGAGGGGGGCAAATGTGCCACCACCCACAGTCAACTCAGAGAATAGGCGTGGAATGCCATTGACATCAAAGAATTGGGGGGCACTAAGGGCCGCTTGGACTAAATTCCCGGCTGGATTACGGAAGGGTTCAAACGTACCGCCGCCGATCGTTAATTCACTAAAACGCCGCGGGGTCCCATTCTTATCCAGGAAGGCAGCCACCGCATCACCCGCAAGGCTGAGGATTTCGCCATCCTCATTGATATAGGGGCGGAAGTTGCCACCGCCCAAGGTCAATTCATCAAAGCGGCGGGGTGTCCCACTGGTATCCAACCACATCTGCTCCTCAGCCACCGCGATCGGGCTGCTATCGGCTCCCAAGAGCGGTTTGAATTTACCCCCACCCACCGTTAATTCGTTAAACAAGCGGGCTGTACCCGTTTCATCATAGAAACGGGCGGGGCCATTCCCGGCAGTGATCAGGTTATTGGTATTGTTCCGCAGGGGTTCATAGCGACCGCCGCCGACGGTGAGTTCACTGTAGGACCGGGGAATGCCATTGCGATCGAAGAATAATTGGGGACTACCCGTTGTGGCATTGGCAGGCAATCGTGCTGGATCGACAATGTTGGCACCCGGTGTCAGGGGATCACCGCCAGGGCCAAAGATTGAACCGGGTTGATTCGGCCTAGCCCGCACAAACTCCCCAGTCACCGGATCACGAATTAACTCGGTACCGTTGGGATTATCAAACGGTGTGACATCCGCCAAAGGATTGTTAATGATCGGACGACCAAACCGACTGTTGGTCATATCATTGGCATTGGCTGGAGCCATCTTCCCGAAGCGGGCGACGGCTTGGCCATTGTCAACCACAAAGAAAGCATCACCGATACCCGCCGAAAACTGGCTAGAAAAGCTTTCAGTACTCCGCAAGGTCACATCAACAACCTTGACATTTACCGAAACTTGCCGTTTCCGTAGGTCCTGCTGCTTCAGAATTGCGGAGGCAATCTGGACTTGGCGGCTATCACCAATGACAGTCACTTGATTCAGCCGATCGTCCGCAACGACTGACAACCCACTTAACAGTAAGGGACCCCTTGATTGCGAGGGATCGGCAGCCAGTGGCTCAATGGTTTGCTCGGTTTCTTCGCGAACCCGCCGATCAATACCGGTGCCTTCTTCTGTACGGGTTGTCCTAGTCACGAGGCGTTGGGTTTCAGCCCCTTGGGCACTCAGTAACCCTGCGGCAACGGCTGCCGTTGCCTGGTTCAGCCGCAACGTCCGCGCTGCAATATCACGGGTCGCTAACGGGAGCCGCTCCCCCACAAAAATCGTGCGACCCACCCGGTTCGCCTGGAAGCCGCTTAGTTGGATTACATAATTAAAGACATCTTGAACGGGTTCATTCTCAATATCCAACGTAATTGTGCGTTGGGCAGCGGTAGCCGCAGCCTGGGTATCTTGCCCCCCCGGTCCCCCGCCTGGAGATGCGCCGGTCTGGGGTGAATCAGAGAAGGCTAGGTTCAACCCGGCTGCCCGTGCTAGCAGGGCCAAAACATCCCGCACGGGGGCTTCCCGCAAGACCAACCGGGGCACTACCTCATTCGTCCCCAGGTCGATCGTCGCTGGCGTCGCATCAATATTCGACACCGACATATCCCCTAACGGTGGCGCGATCGCGCGGGGCAAGAACGGCGGCGGCACACTTGAAGACGGCACTGGCGGTGGCCCTCCCGTAATCTCCACCTTTGGATTCGGGATCATCACATCATACTTGGGCGGCGTGGACGGACTGGGGCTGGGGGGCGGCACCACGGGTCCTGGCGCAACTTCCTGACTCGAAGACGGGGGCGGACGCAATTGGGCCAACTCCAGCGCGGGGGGGGCCAACTTCAGATCCGGTGGTAAATCCTTCGTCCCTTGGGCCGGATCATGCATCTCATTGTCCGCCGCTAGATGGCCCTCACCGGGATTGAGATTCAGCACAATCCGATCGTGATCGCGATTGACCACCTCACCCAGTGGCCGCGCCAAGCTGCCTTCCACCGTAATCCGCACGCCAGAACCCACCTGACTGACCGTCACCGCCGCAATGCCTGGGACAGGATTACTTTGTCGAAATTCATTCCCCTTCGGGAGCCGTAGCTGGGTATTGGGAACATCCGCCACCCACTTCTTGCCCTTCGGCACCGCAAACACTGGCGCTAGCTGGTCGGCATCACCCGCCGTCTTGAGGACCAGTGAAAAACCGGCCTCCGTGGGGGTTAGCTCAACCGCCGTTACCTGAGTTGATGCGGCCCAAGCGGGCTGAACCAGTGTGAATAAAGCCGTCGTCCCGCCCATGAAGGCGAGTGTTAAAGTTGGATGCAGTTTCACGGTCCTCTCCTCACTCAATTCGGACAATACTGGCAATTGATGCCGCTACAGTCTAACCAAAGAAATTCGATTTAACTACTATCTGGCCCTAGGGCCTCGTCCATGCCCCCATCACTGGGCTGCGGCTGCCTTTTCCGCTTCATAGGCTTGAATTTCCTCCGGGGTAAGGGCACGGATGGCTTGCAGCGTAAACGTTGTTGTTAGCGTGGGTTCCGCCGCCGTCGTTGTCAAGATAGGTCGATCCGAGGGGACTCCTTGGGGGGTTTCCGCTAGGGAGACTTCCAGTTGGGGAGTCGGGCGATCGGACTCTGCCTCTAGGTCCCGAATCAGCAGCAATGGCTCCAAGCGTTCAATACTGCGTAGGACCGATTGCGTCGCCCGGAACTTACCCTCCAACTCCACCGTAAAATTTGTCCGCTCCAATTTCCCTTTAACGCCCGGTCCCAACGTATCATCCTCTACCACCTCCGTTGCTCCAGGGGTGAACTGGTTGATTTTGACCTCCCGCTCTTCTGCGATCTGATTTAACGTCAGCAAAATCGTATCCAGGTTCCGGGTTTGGGAAAAGAACTTCGTTACCCGCTCTTGGCGTTGCAGGGCCTTTTCCAAATTCGCCTGCGCTTCCGCCACTGCCGTCTTACTGGCCTGCTGTTGCTCCACTTGTTGCTTCTTCCCCTGGACTTCAACCTCTAGCGTCTGAAACTGTTGCCATGCTGGTAGCACTTGTGACGCTAGGACATAGAGGCCCCCCCCTAACCCGATTACCGCAATAATCACCCCCCCAATGAAGGGCGTAAAGGTAATGCCAAAGGCAGAAGGATATTGGGGATCGGTTCCAGTTTGGATTGCTGTGGTCATGGCTCCAGTACTCCTGATTTGCGTAATGCCTCAATCCGAGCCACCAAACCGACGGCTCCTTTGCTGTCAAGTTCTTTCAAGATTTCCGATGCACCCACCGGCGTAAACTGAGCCGAAATGCTATATTCCACCACCTGCGGCAAGGTGACTTCAACGATGGGCATACCGGCGGCCTGAGCACCCGTTGCGGATGCCCCCCCCTCCAACGTCACTTCGGTGGGATTGGCTACCAGCTTGGAGTCAGTTAAGGCCACAGCCTTCGGATCAAAGAGGGGCGATCGCTGGAGGGACAGGATGAAATCATTCACTTGATCATGGGATTGGGCTAGGCCCGCAATATTCACCCCCGTCTCCGTCTCCTGGATGGTGTTGAACTGCACCCCACTGGGAACCTGATCACTGAGGGATTGGAGCACGGCTGACCAGGGTTTGATCAGGTTAAAAACGTTAATAAAATCCGTTGTGACACTGTTGATCGCCTCAATTTGCTGGTTGATGGCGGTTGCCTCCTCCTGGCTTTTTTGTAAGTCGGCCAAGGTGGCATCAAGGGCGGCGGATTCTGTGGTTAGGGTTGCGTTCTGGCTTTGGAGGAAAAACATTAATCCAAACGCCCCGGCTACGGGTAACATCCCGACTAACACCCCCAAAATCAGAGGTAACGTGCCGGAAGCCGCCGCCGCTCGTCGGGGAGCCGCTGCCGCTGCGCCGTATTCAGGGCGATCCTTCAGAAAGTTAATGTCTAATGAATACATCTGTGTTTAAGCCTCCCTCATGGCCAAACCTAAGACAATGCCCATCCCTGTTCGCTGTGTCACCCCAATTTCCTCCGATCCCTCGATCGCCAAAATTTCAATCGGGTCGATCTGGGTACTCGGCAAACTCAACCGTTGGGAGAAAAATTCATCCAGTTGCCCAATGCCGCCCCCTGGGCCGGCAATCAGCAGTTGGGTGACCTCGATATTCTCCCCTTGGCTGATATAAAAATCGACCGATCGTCGTAACTCATCCGCTAATTCGCCCAAAACCCGCAACATCGCTGCTGCACTGGGATTTGCCCCCGCAGACGTCTTGCCTGACCCCAAGCCATCGGGCGACAGCATCGGCACTGTCATCCCCTGCAAGAGGTCCGTATTGCGGGAAGGGGGGAGGTTCATGGCGCGGTTCAGCGCATTTTGGATGTGGTAGGTGCCAATTTGGACGCTGCGTGAGAATTGGGGAATCCCCTCCACGACGATCGAGATTTCCGTGGTGTCGAACTCAATATCAATCACCGCGATCGCCTCTTGGGGCGAAAACTGCCGCAGTTGGTCGCGAATCGACCGCAGCAGGGCAAAACTGGTGACATCGATCGTATCAATTTCCAGGTCAGCTTCCCGGAAGGTACTGATGTAGGTATCGGTCACTTCCTTGCGGACAGCCACCAGCAACACCTGCACCTTTTCGATGCCATCTTCATCCACAAAAAAGCCCAGCTTTTGGTAGTCCACATCGGCTTCCTCGCGGGGGAAGGGCAGATAGAGACCCGCCTCCTGGTTCAGAACCATCTCCCGTAGCTCTGGGTCAGGTAATTCTGCCGGAACGGGAATCAGCCGGGTGACGACCTCTCGCCCCGGTAGGGCCGTGGCCACCTTCCGCGCCTTAATCCGGTTGTCGGCTAGGATTGTTTGGAGCAATTGGGCAATTTCCGGCGGATCGACAATGATGCCATCCTGGTAAACCCCCTCCGGCATCTCAATGGAAGCAAATGTCTGCAAGGTATAGTGTTGCCCCTTGCGACGCAGTTGCACCACATTGATGCGATCGGCGGTTAATTCAACACCAATGCCCTTTGATTGTTTGGAAAACAGGCCCTTGAGGGAGTTAAACACAGCTTCACCTACAAAACTGCCCAAGTTATTGTTGTGGAACCCCAATCGATTAGCGATGGCATCCCGATCGACAAAATCAGAACGATCGCCAATAGCCCTAGCCGGAACCAGCCGACACTGTAGCCGCCCCTAAAATAATCTATCTCCGCAAAATCAGCCACTTGTTGCCCAATTAAACAATGCTTAAGCCTCACCTGCGCCTTAAAACCGGGACCCCGGGGAGTCAAGCTGCCAAATCGGAGGCTTCAGGCCATCCATCCTGACGAGATGACAACGTATGTTAGCTAATTTGACGCACGATCGCCACTGATCCCACGTTCCTAGCCATTTGGACGAGAGGACGAGAGGCTATACTGGCGGCACACCCCATCCCTACACGCCTTCTAGGACCTCGCCAGGGAGGATAACCTCAAAATTGCCTTCACCCACGGATCGCGTCAGGGTGTCGATCACCGCCTGGAGATTATCGTAGGGACCGCAGAAGAACAGGGGTTTGCCGTCCTTGCCACCACAGGGAATCTGATTGTTGGGGTCCCACTCACCCAGAAAATCGCGAAGGGGGTCAAAGTTCGCATGGGGCGGGAATCCCAGCTTCTGTGCATAGTCCACCGCACTGAACACGATCGCCTGGGCTTGTTCAAGGCTAATTGCCTGGGGCGGTTCATCAAAGGCTTGGTAGATCGCCGCCAGCACTTGCTTGCACTCGCTGCCATTGACCTGACGGGGACCCTGGGCATCCTTTACCCCCAAACACCCCAGGTCAATGGGATAGGTGCAAAGCGTAAAGCGGTTGTAGCCCCGTTTGCGCACGACAGTGACCAGGGCCAAGCCCCCAACTGACTGCTCCCGAATGTCCTTGGACACAGGCTCAGTCCCGTCTGCCTTAGGGAAAAAGTGGCGACGGATGTTAGCGTTCACCAGGCAGCGATCGACCGGATCGAGTCCGCCCTGTTGTTGTGCCAGGGTTGTTTGCTCAGCTTGCCCCCGCAGGAAAGTGGCCACCTCCGCATTCTTGAGACCTAACTTACGAGCAATTTGCTTGGGGGTTAGGTTGAGCGATCGTAAGTTGAGAATTTCCTGGTGTTGCTCCGGGGTCATGCTTCCCTCCCATCTGGATAGGCTGAACGGGGGGATACAGCCGGAACTGCCCCCAGAACCGCTGACAATTTGCCCCAATCTACCAGATCTGGCTTCTGGGATGAACCCTAGGCCAGACGGGCACGGATGCGATCGACGGTGCCGGGGGGAATGGCCGCGATCAGCTTGCGGGTGTAGGGCTGTTGGGGTTGATGGTAAATTTGCTCCGCAGGGCCACTTTCCTCGATCCGGCCCCGGTTCATCACCAAAATGCGATCGCTCATGAACTTGACCACACTCAGGTCATGGGAAATAAACAAGTAGGTGAGGTTATGCTTTTGTTGCAGGGACTTGAGCAGATTGAGAACCTGGGCTTGCACCGAAACATCCAGAGCCGAGACGGACTCATCGCAAATAATCAAACGCGGCTGAAGGGCCAGGGCACGGGCGATACAAATACGTTGACGTTGCCCACCCGAGAACTCATGGGGATAGCGGTTGAGAAATGCTTGGGCGGTTTGGCCCGACTGGGGGAGCAGGCCCACATCCTCCAGCAACCGAATCGCTTCTGCCTGGCGTTGCCGTCGGTTCAGGGTTGAGTGCAGCCGCAGGGGTTCCATCAAGGTGTCTCCGATCGTCATGCGGGGATTCAGAGAACTGAAGGGGTTTTGGAACACAATGCGCAGGTCGCGGCGCAAACATTGCAGGCGTTTGCCCGTCAGGTGGGCGACATTTTCCCCCCCAAACCAAATTTCCCCCTGCTGGGGACGGTTAAGGCGCAGCAGGGTACGGGCCAGGGTGGTTTTACCACAGCCCGACTCCCCCACCAACCCTACGGTTTCACCGGGGTAAATCTCAAACGAGACACCATTGACCGCCACGATATAGCGACGGATGCGGCCTAGGACACCGCGTACCGGAAAGGCCACATGGAGATCCCGCACGGAGAGTAGGGGGTCCTGTTGGTGCAACGTGGTAAGGCGTTGGTTGAGTTCGGCTGCGGTCTCGAGTCGGGAGGCGGGTTGGGGTAGGGGGGGCGCTGGCTGATGCGCCTGCGGAGACGTACTCGCAACGCTATCCTGGGCATGACCATGATCGGTGGGCAGATCCGCCATGAAGTCGGCGATGGTGAGCAGGCGACGGGGACGACGATCGAGGGGGGGACGACAGGCTAGTAAGCCCTTGGTATAGGGATGTTGGGGGTTGCTGAAAATATCCAGGATGGGGCCACACTCGACTAAGCGTCCCTGGTACAGGACGGCGACGGTATCGGCAATTTCGGCAATCACGCCCAGATCATGACTAATAAAAATCAGGCCCATCTGGTGCCGATCGCGCAGTTCCCGCAGGAGATCCAGAATGCTGGCTTGGACCGTGACATCGAGGGCCGTAGTGGGTTCGTCGGCAATTAACAAGGCGGGTTGACGGGCGATCGCCATTGCTAGCATGACCCGCTGGATTTGGCCGCCGGAAAGTTGGTGGGGATAGCGATCGAGGAAGGCTTGGTAGTGGCGTTGGCTTTCCTGGTGAAGCTGGGGGTCGCTGAGGGGGGGCTGACCGGCTTTCTGGGCGTCTGCCTGGAACTGGGCGGCAAGCCTCGCCTCGGGGGCCAGTAATTTGACTTCCTGGAGGTGGGCGATCGCGCGGGCACGGGCAGCGGTGGCCGTGATATTCGGATCAAGCCGGATGGCTTCGATGAGTTGCTGGCCAATGGTGTACACCGGGTTGAGGGAACTCAGGGGTTCCTGGAAAATCATCGCCAGTTGCGATCCCCGGTAGGGCTGCATTTGGGCAGGCGAGAGCTTGAGAAGGTCGATTCTCTGCGCGATCGCGTTGGTTTGTGCCTGGGGAGGCTGAAACCAGATTTCACCCTGGGTCACTTGCCCCGTGGCCGGGAGCAACCCCATGATCGCGAGGGCCGTGACGGATTTACCGGAGCCGGATTCCCCGACAATGCCCAAGGTTTTGCCCTGCTGGACGGTGAGGGAGAGGCGATCGACGGCGGGCCGAGCCTCGCTGCTAGTGGGAAATTGCACCGTTAATTGACGAAGTTCGAGGACAGGATGGGGCATTACGTCGGGGCCAACACGCAAACTATCGACAGGCAATATCTCTTGGTGAGCTTGGGGTCATCTTATGGATGGGATTGCTGGGATTGTAGCGCGTCCAGAGGGGCTTGTTGTTGTAGGATAGGGGGCTTCCGAGTCGCAAAGCCACGGGCGATCGCGTCGCACCGTTCATTCCCCGCATCCCCAGCATGGCCTCGGACATACTCCCAGGTAATTTGGGGTGAGTTCAGCGCATCCAGGCGTTCCCAGAGATCCTGGTTGAGGACGGGTTTATCCTGGCTCGTTTTCCAGTCTCGACGTTTCCAGCCTTTGATCCATTTCGTGATGCCGTTTTTCACATATTCGCTGTCGGTGTATAAGACCACGGGATCACGTTGGTCGGATTGGGTGAGGTATTCCAGGGCCGCGATCGCCGCTTGCAGTTCCATGCGGTTATTGGTCGTCTGCGGGTCAAAGCCCCCCATTTCGTGAACGCTGCCGTCGTTGAAATAGATCACAACGCCCCAGCCACCGGGGCCAGGGTTACCGGCACAGGCTCCATCGGTGTAGAGGCTGGCAATTTTGTGGAGGCCGGGTTGGGGGGAGTGGGTGGACGAGGGGGTTGATTCTTTAGGGGAGACGCGGCGCGATCGCAGGGACACTTTAGGTTGGGGTATGGTCTGCGATTCTCCGCTGGAGATGCTATGCGAACGGCGGGTTGACTCCACTTCGGCGAGGAGGTGCAGGATCGCTTGCCCCACTTCCGGGCTAGGGCTGGGGGGAGACGGATTGTTGATTTGGGCCTGTGCCCAAGCTTGCAGTTGTTCGGGGGTCATCGTGGCTAGGTTGAGGGAGCGATCGTCCTTCAGGATCTTGGCACAAAATCTTGACAGCTAGGGACCCATAAAAGCGCGATCGGTGGGTAAACTTGCTTCTCAGGGGGATTTCTAGCTGATTTTTTAAAAAATACGAAGAATTCCAGCCATTTTGCTGGCAACCGGTAGGATAGGCACAGTTCAGCAATTGTTGACATTTGGTTGAGATAACAGCATTTTAGCCATTTCCTCATCCCTCAATTACGTTTGAGCAGATCAGGGGTTCTAATTATTTTTTTGAAGCGTAGAGGTCAGGCCGCATGGAGTCACATGAGTTTGAGTTTGACACATCCCAGAATGAGTTGTTTGGAGATTTAGCTCGCAAAATGGGATTTGTGGGCCTACTATTTATTGCCTTGGGCGCACTGACGGTTTTAGGGGGAGTCTTCGGTGGTCTGAAGTCCCTTTCTAATCTTTTCGTGGGTGTTCTGTATATTCTGATTGGCCTGTGGACTAAAAACGCAGCCGACTCGTTCCGGCGCATTGTGGATACGCAAGGCAGCGATATCGCTAACCTCATGATGGCTCTAGGTCAACTGCGCAAGCTGTATACTCTACAATACTGGGCAATTATTATTAGCATCATCTTTGTCGTCTTGGCATTGATCTTAGCCATTTTGTTTGCCACAACACGCTAGTAAATCGTTAAGCTTAAGCAGTCGGACTTCGACAGGCTCAGCCCAAACGTGTCATTTCTGGTCAGCCTGAGCTTGTCGAAGAATTTTGGAACTATCTGAAATCCTAAAAATTACGACTGATAGGGCACTAGTTTTCAAAAAAAGTACCTTTCTTTATTCCTCTTTTTCCCATTCTTGTAGTTGTTTTAAAGTCTAGTTAAAGGAATCATTCCATGCAAGATGAAAATGTGCAAGATGAAAACACAGGTGGTTCTGGTCGTAGAAGTATTCAAATGCTTTTGGATGAAGGCTATGTTTTCAATATAGGTGACTACATCAGTCGCGGTTGGCGAATCTTTGAAAGTAATCTGGCTCTGATGGTGGTGTATACGGTCCTAGTTGGGGTAATTGGCAGTCTTTTGGCTGGCATTGACACTTTTCTATTTAGAGGCAACGTCCGTATTAGTCCAGTTATCGGCATCTTGATTACTTCCCCACTCTTGGCTGGTTTCTATCTGGGGGCGTTCAAAAGATTGAATAATCAGAATCTAGAATTCGGCGATTTCTTTAAGGGCTTCCAGTGGTTTGCACCACTAGTGCTTTCATTCATCGCTTCTCAATTCTTTATTTTAGTCGGATCTGCTTTTTGTTTAATCCCTGGCATTTATCTGGCAACTGCATATCAATTGATTATTCCGTTGATTTTAGATCGCAACATGAACTTTTGGGAGGCGATGGAAACCAGTCGCAAAATTGTGACTAAACAATGGTTTGCATGGTTTGTTTTTGGCCTACTAATGGGGGTGATCAATATTGGTGGTTTAATTGCTTGTTTTGTGGGTATCTTTTTCACCATTCCACTCACCTATTGTATGTGGGTGGCAGCCTATGAAGATGTGGTCGGTATACAACGGACGAATATCTAGAGCTTGAGTCATTCGTTGGTGGTGTTTTACGATTTCAAGGAGCTGTTGCCGTTCTACAGTACTTCTATCCATCGCTGAATCCCAGGGCTAGACTTCCCCTGAATGCTATTCTATAGCACTTCCATACTTGGTGAGGTACAGACAAGGGGCTTAAGCCCCTTGTTCGCAAGGCTTGACCGTACTTCAACAGTACTTCCTTAGAGAGGCAACGGCTGTATTAATATTAGGCAAAACGATCGCTGGCCTCAATCAAAGCACTGCGAATCCCCGGTTCACTCATCGAATGGCCCGCATCAGGAACAATAATCAACTCCGACTCCGGCCACGCCTGATGCAACTCCCACGCACTGATCATCGGGCACACCACATCATAGCGACCCTGAACAATCACCGCCGGTAAATGACGAATACGATCGACCTGTTGTAATAGTTGATCCTCTGGATCAAAAAAGCCACTATTGACAAAATAATGACACTCAATCCGGGCAAAGGCATCGGCAAATTCCTCACGGGCAAAGCGAACCATCATCTCCGGATCGGGAATTAACCGACTCGTACTCGCCTCCCACACCGACCAGGCCCGCGCCGCCTGCGATCGCACCGCCGCATCTTCACTCGTTAACCGTCGATAATAGGCACTGATCAAGTCATGCCGCTCTGCCGGTGGAATGGGTTCCAGATAAGCTTGCCACGCATCGGGGAAAATATAGCTTGTGCCCTCTTGATAAAACCAGAGAAGTTCCTTGCGACGCAGCATAAAAATGCCCCGCAGGATTAACCCCAAACAGCGATCGGGATGAGTCTCACTATAGGCCAATGCTAACGTACTCCCCCAACTCCCCCCAAAGATCACCCACTGCTCAATCCCCAGCAGCGATCGCAACTGTTCAATATCCGCCACTAAATCCCAGGTCGTATTTTCCTGCAACTCCGCATGGGGCGTACTCCGCCCACAGCCCCGCTGATCAAACATCACAATCCGCCAGCGATCGGGATCAAAATACTGGCGATAAAACGGCTGGCTGCCTCCCCCTGGCCCGCCATGTAACACCACCACTGGCTTACCCTTCGGGTTCCCCGAAACCTCGTAGTAGATCTCATGGAGATCGGAGACGGCTAACCTGCCCGTTTGATACGGCTCGATCGGCGGATACAAATTACGCATTAAGCAAACCAATGAAGAGTTTTGTTCAAGTGTAATACAGCCTGCCTCTCTTCCAGCCCCAGCCCTGTCCTTTGTCAAGGAAAAAGTCTGTAGCAGGTCAATATAGCCAGAGTGTCCAAGCTTTATAAAGACGAATTTTTGGGGACCTGCTCGGCATCCTCTACGGCTCCATCTAGGAGTTCTTCTAGGACTTGAATTGCACCACTGATGCGCAGGAGGGTATCGCGCAAATTGGCTTGTTTCAGTTCCAACTCGCTGAGGAGCCGTTGACCAGACTCATACTCAGATTTCAGGGCTTGCAGTCGCTCTTGCAGTTGCTCTTTCATCTTGCTCCCTTAGGCTAAATCTTTAGATTCAAGTTGTTCAAGGCGCTGCTCATACCCTTGAACTTTCTGGGCTAGGTCTTTCACGACTTCAAGTAAATAGAGGCTGATCTTACGATAGTTAATGCCATCCGGTAAACCCTCTTGATCAAAATACAAGAGCCGATCGAGGCCCAAGTCTTGAAATTCTTCGGCGATGTAGCCAATTTCCCAGCGATCTGGGTTATCAGGACGAGTGTAGGTTTTTGGCTGAGCACGTAAAATTTGAGCAAAGTCATCCCGTAAATCCGTAATATTCTCCTTATAGCGCCGTGAAGAATTATCATACTGGAGAGCACCACTCTGGTCATTCCATTGCATATTGCGAGCATCGCCAAAGGGCACAGATCGTACTTGTAGCCCGCCAGCAATTTCGACATCGTCATAAAGATTGACCTTGCGTTTGAGTCTATTATTAGGATATGAACTGCGCCCCAAAATCATCAGGGCATTATACTCCTGAGAATTTTCAATTGCAGCATGACCTGTTGCATTACCAATTCCTGTATGCCTGTGATTAGTTTGCGTGAAATAAATATCAGAACTAGCGGCATAAATAGGACCAGTTGCGGTCAAATTACCGGGTCCGATCGCGGCATTGTTAGCACTCATTATACCCGATGCGCTGATACTATTCGCTGATAACGCACCGCTGACGGTTAGACCTTGGTTAATATTGACATTGCCATTGCTCTCGATCGACATACGAACCGTTGTTCCAATCCCCCCATCTGTGAAGAAGCGAATGGGGGCATTAGTAGAAACAATGCGAATCCAGTGGCCACTCACTTGGGAATACAAGCCCAAATCACTGGTATTCGTAATGGCATTCCCTCCCCGCTGAATAACGCCATTGGCGATATGCAAACGACCATTAATATCTAGCATTTGGAGTGGGTTATTGCCGCCGATACCAATATTGCCACCATTGCTAATAAAGAGGCGATCGGCTCCGGCTGTTCGTAAATGTAAATGGGTACTGCCTTCGGCATCGAGAACTGCACCGCCGGTACCCACCCACAGTTGTGCACTGCGCGATTGATCGGGATTCAACACCCGTAACCCATAGCCAGAATTTGCCGTTGTCTGTTGTAAAACCAAACGATAGTTGCCTTGGAGATCAGCCGTGCCGATGCCGATCTTGTCCTCAATCACCAGGCTGTTGTTTGGAGCGGGAGTGTTGCTAGCAAAAGTATTTCCGATCGCCATCCCGCCCGCGATCGCCAGCGTACTTTTCGGTGCCGTTGTCCCAATACCGACCGCGTTCCCTACGGGATTAATCGTCAGGGGCCGATTCCCGTGACTTTGCAGCCAAGCATAGTCCGCGTGGTAGCCCAACCGGAGATTGCTCCCATCCGCCGGTCCCATGATCAGGGCATTGCCGTTGGCATCCTGGGGTTCGTGCACAATATGCAGGCGACCCTGGGGCGTGTCTGTCCCCAAGCCAGTGAACCCCGTCACACTCAGGCGACCTCGCAAAACGGCCAGATCCGGTGCGCGTGTCCCGCCCGATCGCAACGTTGGTCGCCCTGAGAAGGCTGAGGCTCCCGGCAACGCCAGCCCCGAATAGACCCGCACACTCGCATCCACCGTGACCACCCCCTCCGCGTTTAGGGTGAGCAACGCCAAAACGACGGCATCATTGGGGATAGGACTTGCCTCAGGGTTATCAGGGTTGGTCAGCGCCACAGTTGTGAGGTTCGGTACCTCATGCCAACGGCGATAGGTGTCTCCGCCCGCTTGTTCCGGATCACTACCCACTTCCCCATACTGGATCACCAGGTAAACCTGGATCGTTTGCTGGCGATCGCGCACTGCCCCCAGGGAGACCTGCCGACGACTGCCCAGCACCAGTTGACGCCCGTCGCGATCGAGGGCCGTACCAGCGGCCACCGTGACCAAATCGGGCGTGTCAGGGTTTTCTGGGCTACCGGCAGTGACTTCCAGGCCATCCACAATGCCTGACACATAGAGAAAGCGTTGATGGCGACGTTGGCGATCGATGTGATATTTTTGCTCATCAATAAAGTCTTGATCTTTGAGAAATTGGCCGTCAAAGTAACGGATGCGCTTTTCAATATAGGGATACTGGGTATAGTCGGCGGTCATAGATCTCTCCAAACTTAAGCATGTGGTTCAGTGACAATTAGGGATAACGGATGGGTATGATGCGTTACCCCACTCATTACCCCGTTAACTGGCTGGTACCCAGGAGGGTGTTGACACCCACCCAGATGCCGACGGGTGGCCCTTCGGGATTATCCGGATCAACCGGATCATTGCGGATTTGGAGGGACGGTGTTAGCACTTGTAGGTAATAGAAGGTATGAGCCGGTTTTTCCTGGTCTAAAATTGCCCTGGCAATTTGTTGCTGCCGCCGTAATCGTTCGCGATCGCTAGGATTGACACTTAAGGTCATTTCCACCTGGAAATAGTGGGGCGGATCGGCTAATTCGTAGATCGTGACTTCTTCACCGGTATAGAGTTCCAACAATCGTTTAATGCCTGCCTTCGTCCCACGTAAGCGATAGAGGGGGACCATCTGGCTAATAAAGCGACGTTTGAGGTCATCGGGCCAATCTTCGCGTAAACTCAGGGCCACCCAACTGGCTAACCAGGGGAGGAATTCACTCGGTGTCACCCGCGCTTCTTGAGGCGAGGGGACGGCTTGGAAATAGGTGTGGATGCGATCGAGCAACATCTCGAACCCTAATTGTTCCGGGAGGGGGTCCCCCGGCTCCCCCGGCGATAGATCACTCAAACACCGTTCAAACGCCAGCAACCAACGGCTGATAAACGGATCACTTTGCAGAATCGCGGGCAGGTATTGACTGTAACTACTCACTCGCTGGGGGGGGATGTTGGCATTCTGATTCTGGCTATTCTGATTCTGGCTATTCATTAATCTCCCATGCCTCCCGGATTACGATATCGCTAGGACCCACGACGATCGCCACTAACCCATGAGCCACTAAGGACACCTGGGTTTGGTCAGGATTTCCCTGGAGCGTGACGGTTTGCACATAGTCCACCCCCGGTAGGCGATCGAGCAACTCAAACACCTCAGAACGATGTACGCTGCGGCCAAAGGGCCAACCCGTGCCCTGTTCCCCCCCCGTGCGGGGATCAAAAAATTGGGTTAGGGCGGCGATCGCCTGTGTCCGAATCCTGCTGGGTAAAGCGGCTCCCTCCTGTAACACCAGTTCAGCGGCGATCTGGACCGGTGTATACGCTGGCCCAACGACATGGTGCTGGGTGGTGAGTAGGCGGCGATCGTCGAGCCATTGCCACAGGGATTGACGCAGGGCCAGACTCGGTTGCGGTTGGGGTTCCGAGGTAGAGACAGCAGGCACAATCACCACACTAATATGACCGGGTGCCTCCCGGCTGGGAGCTTCCGGACCCTCCGCACTGAGGTTACGCTGGGGAAGGCAATAGACCCGCTGAACCTTGGCTGTTTCCCCGATGGCAACGCTCCGATCGCTCTGGGGCCACTGGTCCAAAATCAACTGTTCAAAATCGGCGGGGGTAACGGCTCGATAGCGTTGTCGTAAATCACTCAGGGTTTGCT
This sequence comes from Trichothermofontia sp., assembly GCF_053493415.1. Lineage (NCBI taxonomy): Bacteria > Bacillati > Cyanobacteriota > Cyanophyceae > Leptolyngbyales > Trichocoleusaceae > Trichothermofontia > Trichothermofontia sp. The sequence continues at coordinate 30,837 of NZ_JBRCAD010000194.1, forward strand.
GGATGGCTGTTTCTAGATCGCTATTAAATTGCCAATCGGTCCCGTTGAGGAGTTGGAGGTAGGTGACCACATTCTTATCGGGCACGCGATCGACCCGGTACAGCACCATTTCCGTTAACCAGGCCAGCAGTTCCAGTAGAATAATGCCCCCATCGCTGGGATTATGGTCGGTCCATTCGGCATACTCTTGGGGAATGTGCGATCGCGCTTCGGCCATGAGATCCGCATAGGTGCGATCGTCGAGATTCGGGAGGGGGAGCGGCATGGGGAGTTTTGAATTTTGAATTTTGAATGGTAGGGGCGGGTTTACCGAAAATTGGTTGCCTGGACAGAGGGGTGAATCAAACCCGCCCGCATGGGGTTGTGCATGATTGCAACTGGCATTGTCCTCAACTGGCATTGTCCTCAACTGGAATCGACAGAGATTGCGATTTGATGGGTGCCGGAATAGATCAGCAAGCGATCGCGACGGAGTTGGCTACTGGTAAGGGGCGGATCGATGTCAATCGTGAGACTTTGAACGTGATCGATGTTGGGCATCGCTTCGATGATGCGGTAGAGATCGGAGGTATGGGGACGGCGACCAAAGGCCCAGCCTTGGCGATCGGGGCCACCCGTCAGGGGATGAAGAAAGTAGGTGAGGGCGTCGTTGACCTGCTGGTGGAGGCGATCGAGGCCCGTCAAGGTGCGGGGGACCACGGTAGTGCTGACGGTGACTTCGGCCCAGTCGGGTTCAGTGACGGTGAGGCTGAGGGTGGGCAGGGCACGATCGCGCAGGTAGGTTTCGACGCGATCGAGGAGGGCAAGGATGGGGGTGGGTTGGCGCTCAGAACTCTGGGGCACCAGGATGATTTCCACGTGACCGGCGGTGTCGATCTGGTTGGCGTCGATCGCGGGAATATCCACATCAACGTTGGTGCGGTTGCCGCCGGGATAGTCAATTTGGAGGAAGCCTGTGGCACGGACGGGGCGCTGGTTGGTGAGGGTCACGTACCAGTCCTGGCCTAGGGTCACGTGTTCGGGCGTAACGGTATAGCTTAATGCGAGGTCAGCGGCTCCGCTCTGGTGAGCGTAGGGGTGCTGTTGCCCTGGGCCGGTTAGCGACACCGTAACTTCAATAGTCTCGCTGGCGATCGCGCTCAGGTTAGTCAACTGTACCCGAATCTCTCCCGGCGCGGTGACTTCCAAGTGACAGATGGGTTGCCACTGCAAGTTAGCTGTGCGAAAGCGGGGGGTGATCACCTGTACCCGTGCGATGCCAGGGGAGGCTTCGTAGGCCAGATCGGCTAAATCGGCGGCAGTGACGGCACGGCCCCGATGGCGCAGGCGTTTGGGTCCCCGTTCCCGTGCCCGATCGAGGGATTCCAGTTCGGCCCCGCCCGTCGCGGCTTCCCAGTTGAGGGCGTGATCGAGATAGGGCACGGTGGTTTTTAATTCGGTCACCGTTTGGGTCGCCCGATTGCCCCGACTGCCGCCCCCAGTCGCATAGGTGATGCGGATATTGTTCTGGCCAATCGGGGGAACACGGCCTCGCTGACCGTCGCCAAAGGTAATCCAACCGGTGGAGCGATCGAGGTAGTAATGGCGATCGTGCGGACCTGATGTGTAAAAATCCGGAACGCCCTGCCAGTGGGTCCAGGTGCCTGTGGTTGCGGTTTCTCCCTCATAGACTTCCAGGCGTTCCCCCAAGAGGACGGGCGCTTGCGGAGTTTGTACTTGCAGGTGGGGATTGCCGTTGCTAGACCCCAAATTCTGGTGTCGGAAGGTCGTGGTTTGGCTAGCCCAGGTCGTATTGGCCAGAAGTCGCTGTATCCCCGGTGGTACCCGGAAGTCACCGCGCTCCCAGCGGGCACGTAACCAGTAGAGGGTGCGCCCAAACCGCGATCGCGGCACAAAATCCACGGGACCTATAAATTGGAGTAACCCCGGTTCGCTGAACTGGTGGGTGGTATCCACAGCTCCTAAATTGCGCCAGCCCCCTAGGCTGCTGTATTCCCAAATCACTTGGGCAGGAGTTTCAGACGGGGTACTTTGGGCGATCGCACCGGGTTCGGGCATCACGGGGCTGAGATAGAGGGTATTGACTAAATTTGGGAAAGGGCGATCACACCCCACATAAAGGGCTGGCTCAGTGTCGCGGGTTGGCTCAAACATGGGGAAAAACTGAAATACCAACGTGCCAGGAACATAATCATGTTGCAGCGGCGTTTTTAAGGTCACTAATTGCCGCAACGGATTCACACTCGCAACTTCAACCACTTCGAGGTTGGGGCCGCTGGGGTTAAGGAGCAGGCGATCGTTAGCCTGCAACGGTCCAACAGCTTCTAAGGTCAACTGGGTGGTACCCGCCTTAGCCACCGCTTGTAGTTGCCAAAACGGATTGTGGAATTGAAAATCATTGTCCGTTCGGATCTGCGTTACCAGATGGGTCTGGGTGACTTGATAGGCCAGGGTGAGGGTTTGCACAACCGGCGGTGTGTAGCTGGCTTCCACCAACTCATAGACTGGATAAGCCACCCCTGCCACTGGACGTTCCTGGGTTTTAGCGGCTTCCCCATAGTTGCCCCGGCTCAATCTGGCCCTAAGCCAGTAATGGCTTTCCCCTGCGATCGTCGTTGGGGCGATCGGGGCCGGTAGCGATAGGGTGAGCACCCCATTTTGGGTAAAGGTTGCAGTGGCAAGTTGATCCGTTGGGATCGTAAGGCGTTGCCACCGACTGCCTTGCCAAACTTCCCAGGCTACCTCTACGTCGTGCGCTGTAACCCGGTGGTCCGCATTCAGTGCGATTTGGATTTGGACCGATTGCCCCGTTCGCGCAGCGTCTCCACCGGAGAATGGCGAGAAGACCTCCCGACTGGCGAAGTAGAAGGTGTCATTAAAGCGGGGTTGCTCTCCAAAGGGATAGAAGTCCTTGCTGAGATCGAGGGGGGCATTGTTGAAAAAGGCGCGATCGGGCACTAAGCCGGTGCGATTCAGGTTGATTTGGGCCGTGATCACCCCAACCAAAGGCAAGGCGTTGCCGGGGGGGAGGGGCGTATTGTCGAGTTGGATGCGCAACCAGGCTGCTTCTACCCCATCCACTGTAGTTTTGGCAAAGGCCGGTGCCGTCGGCCACGTCAGTTCCCAAGTCGGCATTGGGGGAACCTCCCCTGTGGGTAGGGTGCGGCGAATGCTGCCATCGTTCCGTAGCTCCAGCAGGACAAGGCGCAGGTGGGTCGTGGCCGGATAGGTACCGAGTTCAGTTTGGCGCACCACCCTCAAGGTTGGGGCGTCGGGTGCATTGGCATTGTGGGCCAGTAAGACAACGACGATCGCTGACACCGTGGGGGCCACCGGGAAAAAGGTGGCTAGCGCCAGGGTTTGGGGTGACAAAAGCTGAATCCGGTGGCCCGCCGCATCGATCGCGGTTCCTGGTTGTACTGTGACCTGCCCCTGATTGACATCAATCTGAAGACTCAGCCCCTTAATTACCCCCAAAATGGGTTGCCAGTCTGCCCCATCCCAGTAGGCCCAGGTGAGGGGCAGGGCCGCCAAGACTGATGCTTCCGACGATCGCAGCGTTAGGGTTAATGCCTTGGGACCGGGCTGGGTAAACAGGTTATCACAGGCGAGGTAAAGCCGATGGGCGATCGCCCAATTCCCCCGAAAGGCGGCAAAGGGGGTGGGGTTATCTGCCATTAGCTCGGCACTGTGGTCACTGTAGCGATCGCGATCGGGATCTTGCACCATGAGTGCCTGAAGTTGTACTGGCGTTACCAGGAGATCCTGCTCGGTTTCAAAGACCACTTCCTCGGTTTCGCCCGCCAAGGGCAGGGCCGCCACCTGGGTACCCGCAGGAACCGTCACCGCCTGGGTTGCCCCCGTCGCCAGGTAAAACGTTAAGGGTACACGGGCCGGTTGGGGGGCAGTAGATCGGTACCAATCAGGTTGAGAAAGGCCAGGAAGTTTTTATCCGGCACTCGATTCAAGCGATCGCGCACCTGACTCGCCATCCGGCCAAAGATCCGGAGCATCGCCCGCCCGGCATCGGGACGATCGCCATTGGGTCGCCAGTCAGTAAACGCCTGTGCCCATTGCTCCAACTGCGCCACGATCTCCGCGTCGGAACGAGGGTCAATATTGGGCGGGGGGAGGGGCATGGTTTGATACTCCGGAGGACGGTTTTGGATTTTAGATTTTAGATTTTAGATTTTAGATTTTGGGTTGGGAGCTATTCGATGTAAAAGGGATAGACGAGATTAAAGCGGTTATTCGTGGTACGGACGCGATAATGGATTTGAATCAGTAATTGGGTGGGTTCTTGTTCGGCGTTGACTACCTGGATATCCAGCAAATCAATGCGGGGTTCCCAACGGGTTAAGGCTTGCTCAACTTCGTTACTAATTTGGCCAAGGGTGCCAGTGGCATTGGTGGTGAATACCAGGTCATAGATGCCGCAACCAAAATCTGGACGCATGACCCGCTCCCCCCGCGCTGTACTCAGGATCATCCAGATCGACTGACGCACGGCCTCATCGTACTCAGCCATGTGGATTTGTCCTGTTGGGGTCAGGGTTACAGGGGATGACCAACCTACCCCTAAAAAATCACTCTGCATTGCCATGTTTGCTTTCCTAATTTCTTATGACTTACTAGACTTCAATACACTGATGAATGGATATTGTTACAAGGGCGAATTTACAGGTCATAGCTCACCCGATTCTTGAAGAGTACGAGTGTATAAGGCTTGACTAACTCGGAATCCAGCTTGATTGATCAGGCGATCGAGTAGAGTCTTTGTATTAGGGATCAGTTTTTGATTTTTAGCATGAATCAAAATACCTAAAATTCCTCGAATATTAAGGCCATAATAAAGTGCGATACTTCTACCAATACGTTCATCAATGAGTAGACGGTCAGCATTAATATCAATCGCTATAGCAATAGCAGAAGCTTCACCTAGATCAAGCACTTGATTTAGCGTCTGCAAGAGTGAAAGATTAGTAGGCTGTTCAATTCCAAGCCAACCAATATTAACAGTATTAAGAATTGTTTGTTCGATTTCAAGTAAACATAATAATTCTGAATAAACAATAGGTGAAATTAAGATTCTAGAATAAATTCGTTGCAAAAGTTCAAATTCACCAATTAAAGCAAGATTACTCAGGGGTGAGGTATTACTAACGATCAACATTACCACCCATCCTGACGTAAGCTAGCAAGATCATGCTCTAGATCAGCAACATCATAGTGCACGCAAATCCCCCGATCGGCGATCAAACGCTGAAACTCTATTTGAGACAAGCCAGTGAGTTGACTAGCCGTGCCCAGGGTAATTCGTTCCTGTTGAAAAAGGGCGATCGCAAGTTCTTGACGAAGATCCGCTTCGGTGAGTGCTAAATTGTCAGGAAGATCGATGGTTAGTTGCATGACTTCGGCTCCTAAATCGGAATCTTGTGAAAGAGGCTGATTGGTAACGATAGGTTCAATTGAGATCTCAGTCACGGGCAGAAAGCGTTTTAGATAGCCCGCACCCGTGTTTGGATTTGGGCGATCGTCAAGGGGGTTCCCGTTGGCACACAGGTAGATTGGCTATCTTGTAAGAGCAGCGGTTGCTGGGAGGCTTTCACCCGTGTGGATGCGGTGAGCCAATTGGCCAGCACACAGGGACCAACCTGTGTGGGCGGCGGCGGATTGCTACACCCCGCGATGCTGTGGGGAGAGACTTGGGTAACGACGGGTTGACCGGCAACTTTCACCCGTGGATTCGGACTCAGGGGTTGGGCTTGGCCGCCGTGGGCACAGAGGACCGTCGCCCCCACATGAAGAACATATCCCGGCATTAGATCACCTCCAACGCACCATCATTTACCTTGACCCCAGCCGTGCCATTGAGGGCTAGGGCCGCTTGGGCTTTGAAACTACCCTGGCCTTTGGCCGCTAGAGCACAGTTTTGCTTGGCGTCAACTTTGAAGTTCTGACAGGCGATCGTTACGTCTCCCTGGGCAGCATCCAGGCTGATATTACCCTTGGCCTTGATCTGGAGATCTTTTTCGGTAGTAATGGTGAGGGTATTACTGGCGGTGTCAATGACGATCGTATTCTTGCCGCTTTTATCAGCAATGGTAATTTGCTCCTTTCCTGCCGTATCATCCAAGCGAATTTCGTGACCACTGCGGGTCTTCCAAAGACGGACATTATTTTTGCCATCGTCATTCTGGGCAGGCGGCATATCCTTACCATTCCAGAGGGTCCCCAAGACATAGGGGAAATCAAGATTGCCCTGCTCAAAGGCCACTAACACTTCATCGTCCACTTCCGGCAAGCAATAAAAACCGCGATTCGGTCCCGCCATCGGTGTAACCACCCGAATCCAATCGCTTTCGATCCCGCTCCCCAACCAGGGGAAGCTAACCTTAACCCGACCGAGTTGTTGGGGGTCCTGATTGTTGGTGACTAGGGCGATCGCCACTCCTCCATAAACCAGGGCTGGCGGTTGAGCCGCTAATCCCCCCAGAAATTGACTACTACTGATCATGACGCACGTCCCTCAAAATTATCTAGAAAAATACCCATCTACTCCTCCCTCCTCTCTCCTCCCTCCTCCCTCCTCCCTAACTCGCATTCCGCCAAGCACGAAACTCAGTCCGATATCCCTGATCCTCGTGGTAGGTGTGATGAACCGCGACTAGGTAATAGAGGCCACTAAAGCGGCGACCCAGGCCCAGGAGTTCAACAACCGTACCTGCCTGAATTTCGGGGTGGCCTCTGGCGGTGCCTTCGGCTTCGATATAGCGCAGGGCCATCCGTGTAAATTGCCCCTGGGCGATCGGGTCAGCTTCGGCACGGCTGCGCACGGGTTGGGTCACGATCGTCTGGCTACTGTCCCCAAAGGCTTGCACGGTGATCAGGGGACCGCTGCTGCTGCCGCCCATTTCGATCGCTTGGGTACGGGCCATTGTTGCACTGACGATCGGTTGCTTTGCTTGCATATCCCAGCCCCGGACTTCCACCTGGCCCACCTGGCCCAAAGTACTCAAACGTGGCATAAATTCCAGCAGTGCTTGGGGAAACTTGAGGGTGAGCAGTTTCATCTCCCGCTGTTGCGAAGGCCGGAAATGCAATTGCCGCCCCGTGACCAGCAGTTCATAGCCAATGCGATCGGCCCGCTCTTGCAAAAAGGCCCAATCGGTTTGGTTATTCTGCAACACATACTCATGCACCACCTGGGTATCTTCGGCCTGGACCTGTAACCCCACCCGTTGCGCGATTTCTTGAACAATGGCGCTATCTTTGCGTTGGCGGAACACTTTGGTTTTGCGGCCCCGCATCAGCCGATGGCGCAGGTCATAGCCCCGTAGGGTGAGCGTGATCCCCTGTTCTGCCGAAAACTCTGGTTCCAGCCCCGTAATTTCGCCCACGATCACACTTTGGAGACTTTTGCCATAACCCATTTGGATTTCGACCAAATGCCCCACAGCTAAGGTTGCCGCGTCAATCCAGGTGACCGCCCGATCGCTGAGATCCCGACTATGGAGCTTGAGGCTAAACATCGTAAGGGCTTCCAGATCAGCCAGGACACTCACCGCCACCAGATCCACCCCCGGCACTAGGGTCTTCAGATTTACCCCCCCTAGCAACACCTCGATCCGAGGTACTAACATTTGGGCATCGCTGACCGCAAACACCATACCTACCCCCTCCCCCTGGTCACACTCGCAGGCCGCAGGGGCGGCACCGTCAAGGCTTGACCCGGACTCAACTGACGTGGGTTATCCATCCGGTTGGCCTCGGCAATCACCCGCCACAGGGCCGGATCACCGTATTCCTCGGCGGCAATACTGCTCAGGGTTTCCCCCCGTTTGACAATGCGGATCGGATCATCGATCGGGTTGATCTGGCGCTCCTGCGCCTCTGGGGGGGTCCATTCCTCAAATTCACATTCCAACGTGGCCCGTACGGGAGTTCCGTCATCCAGAAAGCGGGTAAAGGTTTGGGTAACCTGGCGCAACACGCCCTCAAAGAGGATCTCCCGCGATCGTCCCCACATCAGGCGACACAGGGGGGGACGGGGGGGCGTAAAGTGGCCCCGGTGTTCGGTCAATGCAGCAATCTGTCGGGTATAGGCACGAACATCCGTACCGGCATCCCCTGGTAACTTTAGGCGCGGGGGCACGATCGGGCGGCCCATCAACGGCACGATCGCCTGGTTCACCCGTCCCAGTGTAGACGTGGGAAAACTGGTGTCAAAAAACAGATTGACCGAGAGGGTGGCGGGTTCCTTCGCCGGGACTAATCCCTGGTTCTCTGTCTGCTTCCAGCCCACCTTCGTAATGGCAAACTGGTTGGGATTAAACAGCACCGTAATCGGGGTCAGGGGTTGCTTTTCCAATTCGATGATCGTCAACTTTTCCAACTGCATGGCCTACCACCCTCGCCGCTCACGGGCGATCGCCAGCCGTCGGGCCAATCGGCGTTCGATTTGGTCGGTCAGGGTATCGAGGTTAGGCATGGGGGGAGTAGGGAGTGGGGGAG
>NZ_JBRCAD010000195.1:0-15032 GCF_053493415.1 Trichothermofontia sp.
CCCTGCTGCAACAATTCCGCCCCCAACCGCCGCCGCCAACACCTCCAGCGTCAACGACACCGCCCTCGCCACCTCCCCTCCCGGCCCCGATCGTTGAACTCGTCCAGCAACAAACCCGTATCCGCATTCCCCTCCCAGCGGGATCACGGGTCCAAGCCGCCACCCTGCCCAACCCCACCCGCCTGATCCTGGATGTACGCAACGATGCGCCGCTCTTGCCCCGCAATATCCAGTGGGCACCGGGGTTACGCTGGCAGCAACAGCTGGTTCGCCTAGGGACGGCAGCCTTCCCCGTAGTGTGGTTAACCCTGGAGCCACCCCAAGCCCTAGCGCTCCGTCCGATCTGGACTTCCCCCCAAATGATGGCCGGGATCGATCCCCTCCTCCGCATGGCGGAACGGCACCAGGCCTTAGCCGCGATCAACGGCGGCTTTTTTAACCGCAATAACCAACTGCCCCTAGGCGCAATTCGGCATGAGGACCGCTGGCTATCGGGACCGATTCTGAATCGGGGCGCGATCGCCTGGAACGATCGGGGCGAAACCCGCTTTGGTCGCCTTACCCTGCAAGAGACCCTGGTCACAGCCACCGGGAATCGTTTGCCCTTGCAATTTCTGAACAGTGGTTACGTGCGCGCTGGGATCTCCCGCTATACCCCCACCTGGGGTAGCAGCTACAGCACCCTCACGGATAACGAGGCCATCCTGACCGTGCGCCAATCCCAAATCATGGATCAGAAAGCCGGCGGTCCCCAGGGCCAAATGGTCTTCCCCATCCCCAGCGATGGCTACCTCCTGGTGGTGCGATCGCAGGCATCGATCCTGCCCAGTTTGCCCGTTGGGTCGCGGGTCGAGGTTGCCCAGGCTACCAGTCCCGCTAATTTTGACTCCTATCCCCACATCCTAGGGGCGGGTCCCCTGTTGCTCCAAAACCGCCAGATTGTTCTCGATGCCAAAGGGGAAGGCTTTAGCGATGCCTTTATTCAACAATTAGCCCCCCGCAGTGTCATTTGTCGCACCGCCACGGGTACCCTCCAAATAGCCGCCATCCATGCCCGCGTCGGGGGACGGGGCCCCAGCCTCCTGGAAACTGCGCAACTGGTGTCAGCCCTGGGGTGTGTCGATGCCTTGAATCTAGATGGCGGCAGTTCGACCAGCCTCTACCTGGGGGGCCAACTGCTCGATCGCCCACCCCGCACCGCTGCCCGTGTCCATAACGGCATTGGCCTTTTTCTGCGACCCCAACCATAATGGTGGCATTCCCCCTAGTCAGTTAGGCTATCTCCCCTCATTGGGAAGCGTCAATCGCGTTTAATGACTTACATTTGAAGATTTTGAGGATTTTGAGGAACAGTACTCATGGTTCAACTGCAAGATACCAGTTCCCGCCCGATCGTGGCCCCGAACCTGGAACCCGTCGCCGCCACTGAGTTGCGCCCCTGGGGGTCCTTCACGGTTCTGGAAGAGGGCCGGGGCTACAAGATCAAGCGCATTGAAGTGAAACCCGGTCATCGCCTCAGTTTGCAAATGCACCACCACCGCAGTGAACACTGGATCGTGGTGTCGGGAACGGCGCGGGTGATCTGTGGCGATCGGGAAGTTCTCCTCTCCAGCAACCAGTCCACCTACGTTCCCCCCTGCACCCATCACCGCCTGGAAAATCCTGGTGTGATTCCCTTGATCCTGATTGAGGTGCAAAATGGGGAATATCTCGGCGAAGATGATATTGTCCGTTTTGACGACGACTACGCCCGCGATTCCCAGCAGCCTAATCAGCAGCCCCATAAATCTCGATGATGCAAATTACCCCCGCAGCCGCCCATGAACTCAAGCGCTTACAAGCCAAACAGGCCAGTCCCAAGGCCCGATTTCGCCTAAAGGTGGCGGCGGGGGGCTGTGCAGGGCTGTACTATGCCCTCTCGTTTGACGAAACCCTGGACCCCCAGGATCAAGTCGGTGAATGCCAAGGAATTCTCACCGTAGTTGACCTGGAAACCCAAAAACACATTCAAGGCCTCGTCCTAGACTACACCGAGGACTTAATGGGGGGGAGCTTCCGGTTCCATAATCCGAATGCCACCCAAAGTTGCGGTTGCGGTCACTCCTTTGCCCTAGCCTAGTTTTGTCCCCAGATGCCCTCAGGCTGTTAGGACTTTATCTGATGGGTAAGCAGGGCACGCATCTGTTTGAACTCATTCGCAATCACCGCCAGAATCCGATTCTGTTGATCTAGTTGCTTGGTCAGGTGTTCGACCTTCGCTTCCAGACTGGCCGTTTTGATTTCCTGTTGCTGAATTCGCTTCCCTAAAACAGACAGACGGGTCACGACCTCCCGTTGGACGAGGTTTTCCATTCCCTGGATTAACAGGGTTTCTAGGCTCGTCATTTTGGCCAGTAGTAGTTTTTGGGTGGCGTCTTCGGTGGTCTCTACGGCTTCGGCCTGCGGTGACAGTTGCAGCAAGTGATGAATGCGATCGAGCAGGAGTTCCGCTTCAAAGGGTTTCTCGATAAAGTCAAAGCCCTTAAATGGTTCCGGAATCCGGGCTGTCACTTGCTCCTTGAGGCCCGACATAATAATGACTGGTGTGCGCCGCAGAGATTCCTCCTGGCGCATATGGCGCAGGGTGTCGTAGCCATCCATTTTCGGCATGACAAAGTCCAGCAAGATCAGATCCGGATGGTGTTGCTTGGCCATTTGCAACCCCATTACCCCATCACTGGCCTCCAGGACTTCAAAATGCTTTGAGAGAATGCCCGAAACCATCCTCCGAATCATGGTGCTATCGTCGATGACCAAAACTTTCCTGGCCGGCATAGCAGTGATAAGTACATTTACTTTTAGTTCAGCTTAACGCTTCCCAATTGTCCCTGGCAGAATACCCACACCCGATCGGCTGAGCGTATCCTCTAGCCGATGAGGTAGATAGAAGGGCGAGCATCCAGGAGCTAGCCCTGTCCCAACCCATTAAGCACTCCCGAGGACTTGAATCACAGGTCCCGTTGCCGGCAGACTAGCACGGGTTACGGCGAGGGTGGTGCTATTACTGCGACGAATTGGAGAGGCCGCCACCAGATCCAGGAAGGCTTGGAGATCGACCAGATCACAGGTATTCGCGTCAGCGGCAGGCGTGCGATAGTGGCACGGAATCACCAGCTTGGGATTGAGGACCTGGATCGCCGCAACGGCTTGGGCCGGGGTATAGGCTTTGACACCATTCCCAACCGGCACAATCAGCAGATCTGGCTGGCCCATCAAAATGCGCTGCTCCAGGGTAATGGGTGTGGCCGCACCGCCTAAGTGCAGAATGTTGATCCCGGCCTGGGGCCACCGCCAGGCAATGTTATTGGGGAACCAGCGCCCACTCTCCAGCCGTCGCTCCATACGAATGCCCTGGATCTGGGTATTGCCTAACTGGTAAACCCCCGGTTCAAAGAGCAGGCGTTGGTTTGGGTCCAGGTTATCGATCGCCCCTTCATCCAACAGGCGACTGCCAATCATTACGAGGTCTGCGGTAATCTTAGGGGCCGGATACCCCTGGGTACAGCCAAGTGGCCGAAAGGGATTGACTAAAATCTGCTGGCCACCGCCCTTAAAGAAAAAACAGGTATGGCCTAGCCATTGGATGGACAGGCTATTGTCTTGGGCTTGGGCTGTCGGTAGGTGTGCCAGGACGCCAGATCCCAACGTAGCGAAGAAGCTGGCCCCAGCATAATACAGTAATTGTCTCCGTCTCATAGGTTCCTCACGCACAACACAGATAGGCGGTATCCCAGCAGGCTGACCATAGCGGGCTGGCCATAGTGGGCTGATCAGAGGGAATTTACCATTGGGAGTCTACGATCGCCGTCAAAAAGTTTCGTAACAGAGATTTCCCCGCTTGGGTCAGGATACTTTCCGGGTGGAACTGTACCCCTTGCAGGTGCGGCCACGTCCGGTGACGTACCCCCATAATGGTGCCATCCTCAATCCAGGCTGTGATCTCCAGGTCAGTCGGGCAACTGGGGCGATCGATCACCAGACTATGATACCGGGTTGCCGTAAACGGTTGGGGTAGCCCCTTAAAGACGCCCGTATCTGCATGGGCAATATCCGAGGTTTTGCCGTGCATGAGGGTGGGGGCCGACACAACTTGTCCCCCAAAGGCTTGCCCAATACTTTGGTGACCTAAACAGACCCCCAGAATGGGCAGGGTTGGCCCCAATTCCTTAATGAGATCTAGGGAAATGCCTGCATCCTCCGGACGGCCTGGTCCGGGTGAAATGACGACCCCATCGGGCTGCATTTGCTGAATCTCCGCCACGGAAATTTGATCATTGCGGAAGACCGGCACCGCCGCCGCCACGGGCAACTCGTTACCCAATTCCCCCAAATATTGCACCAGGTTATAGGTAAAACTGTCGTAATTATCGATCACCAGAATCAAGACGGGCGACTCCTTTGCACAAGAAAACACAAGAAAACGATTCAGACACGATTGGGAACCTAAGCCTCCTCGCGTCTTGCTTAGGACCCCTCACTCCCTATTATCTCTGCTCTTCGCATATCGCGTATTTTGCGTATCGCGTATCTATCCTCTTGCCTGCACCAACGCGACCAATGGTGGCAGCAGCAAACACCCCCCGACCAGAATCGAGACGATCGCTGAGATCACCACCGCACCCGCTGCACAATCTTTCGCAATTCTCGCCAATTCGTGATAGGTCTGCTTTACGGTCAAATCCACCACCGATTCCAGGGCGGTGTTAATTAGTTCCATTGTCAGCACGGCCCCGATCGTCAGGAACAGGATCACCATTTCAAGGGCACTCAGGTGCAAATACAACGCGAGGGAGAGGGCTACAAGGCCAATCAGCACCTGGACCCGGAAGTTGCGCTGGGTTTGGAAGGCATAGCTCACGCCGTTCCAGGCATATTTGAAACTAATGAAGAGATTGGAGGCCACCTGCCAGGAAAACTGTCGTTTGAGTTCCTCGCCGGGATTGCGGGGGGGGCTACTGGTCGCAGCCGCGGCCCCGGAGACTGATGATTCAGTTGTTGAGAGATTTTGCGTCATGGGTACAGTCCAGCACAGCGGTAAGCAAACAAGGTCATTGCCACAGTTAGGCGTGAGTATCCTGTCGGAGGGCCGTGTTCCTGCGACCCAGGCAGTCCCAGAGGTACAGTCGGTTGCATGGAGAACCGTTCAGCAGCGATTAGCCTCGGCAACAGCCCAGAGAACCCAGCGGGACCCCGACAATTAGGCAAGCATGAGTCGTATACGCTCTTTGGTGAGATTAGCAGGTTCATTTAGAAATGCAAACGAGGTCTTACCCCAACCAGTGATGCGCTCAGCAACCCCTAGGAATGCTGTCCCACCTGATCGGGTGCAGAAAAGTGGAGATTGCCAACCCCAAGCGATCGCCCCTAGACAGATGACTGGGCTAACGCGATCGCTGGGGCCGGTAACCCGATCGCTGGGGCCGGTAACCCGATCGCCGTTAACAACTGGGCCTGTTGGGTCAGCATGGCGGTCAACTGTTCATCGTCGGGATGATCCCAGCCGAGGAGATGCAGCAAGCCGTGGGCGGCTAACCAGGCCAGTTCGATCGTCAGGGCATGACCCGCCGCTTGGGCCTGCCGTTGGGCTGTTTCCACCGAGATCACCAAGTCCCCCAGATAGAGGGGTTCTTCTTCGCGATCGGGGATATTCGGTGTGTCCACTTCTAGGGCTGCAAAAGCCAGAACATCGGTGGGTTGATCCTTTTGGCGATAGGCGGCGTTGAGTTGCTGGATTTCAGCATCATCCGTCAGTCGTAGGCTGAGTTCATAGCCCCAGGGGGCAGTGAGGGCCGGTTGCAGGACTTGGAGCCATTGTTGAAACCAGGTTTGCCAGCGATCGGGGGTCAGGTCTCTCAGGGGAAGTCTCCCCGTGTCTGAGTGATTAGCCGATTCTCCGGTGGAGAGGGTGCGCGAACGCGCCATTGCCTCCCCGTGGGCGGATTGGCTAGCCTCCCGCTCGGTGTAATAGTCCTGGAGATGGAGTTCAACGGGAATCATGGGGGCTGCTACCCTTAGCGGGTGAGATAGGAGATACCCACCAGGAAAGCCAACAGGCCGATCGTCGTCAGGGAAAAGTGAACCAATGACATCCTCCGCTTGCGCACCATATTCCGCATCGCCAGCTTGACATAGCTATCGGTGGGCGGTGTAACGGCTGGGACTTCAGTCTCCAGGGAAAGAGGGGCGGGCGCGGAGTGCTGGGTTTCCCCATTGGCAAGGGGAGCAGTAGACGGAGCAGATTGGGTCATAGGGACAAAGCAAGCAATGGTCGATTCATACTTCTTAATATTAACGATATTCTTGCCTTTTCAGGGCGACTTCAACTAAGTTTCGTTAACAATATTCAAAATCTGGTCGTATAAGGCTGAAGAGACTCGAAAATCTGAGGTGGCGATCAAAGCATCTATCAAGGGCTTCACCGCCGCAATTAAATTTTTCCGTTTTGCCTCAACTAAAATACCCAGTAATCCAGTAATTTTAATACCTAAACGGTCAGCTTCTGCTCTGCCACGACGTTCATCAATAAGTAGTAAGTGTGCTCCAAGCTCTAAAGCCAGCGCAATGGCTTCAGATTCCCCAAGATCTAATCTTGCTTTATTTTGAAGGTATTCAGCAACTTCACGCTTAGCGATCGATCTAACTTCGAGCCAAGTAGCAGCTTTAACTTCCAAACTTCCCGGCGCGGGTGGGTCGATATCAACAAGCTCACGATATACTGCATCTGGAATAACAACTTGCTGGTAGAGAAGGGGCAGAAGCCTTAGCTGATTGATTGCCGCTAGATTGGTGATTGCTGAGGTATCGCTAATGACAATCACAATCGTCCCAACTCCCGCAAATTCTTCAAATCTAACTCAAAATCTTCAATATCATAGGAATACAGTGCAATTTTGCGCTGCTTTAGCAGTTGACGAAAAGCATTGAGTGGCATATCTGCTAAACAGCTAGCGTAGCCAAGTGTTAAACGACCCGTTTGGAACAGATATAGGGCAATTTCCTGACGGAACTCGCTTGCTGTCAGTTGAGAGGCTTGCAGGATTTCATCCGAGATAACAACACTCATAGGAGATTTACCTTACCGACCACCCCTTCAGAGTAACCTAAGAAACTCTGACTACACACTGACGGGTGAGGCCGCAACGATCTGGTTTTCCTGGCGCAGATAGGCTTGGATGAAAGCGGCCAGATCGCCGTTCATGACCTCTTCGATCGCGGTCGTTTCCACATTGGTGCGCAAATCCTTGACCAATTGGTAGGGATGGAACACATAGTTGCGAATCTGGTTGCCCCAGGCGGCTTCCACCATGTCGCCCCGGATATCGGCGATCGCTTGGGCGTGTTGTTCCTGGGCGATGACCAGTAATTTCGCCTTGAGTAGGGCCATCGCCTTTTCCTTGTTTTGCAGTTGCGATCGCTCCTGGGTACAGCGCACGGCGATCCCGGTGGGGATATGGACAATGCGCACTGCCGTTTCCACCTTGTTGACGTTTTGGCCGCCCTTGCCCCCCGATCGCGAGGTCGTGATTTCCAAATCTTTGTCGGGAATGTCGAGAGTGATTGTCTGATCCAGAATCGGCATCACTTCGACCCCAGCAAAACTGGTTTGACGCTTGCCATTGGCATTAAACGGCGAGATCCGCACCAAGCGATGGGTACCCTTCTCGGATTTCAAGTAACCGTAGGCATAGCGCCCCTCAATTTCCAGGGTGGCCGACTTGATCCCCGCCTCGTCTCCCTCGGAGTATTCCAACAGATGGACCTTGTAGCCCTGGTCTTCGGCCCAGCGGGTATACATCCGCAGCAGCATTTCCGCCCAGTCCTGGGCATCGGTGCCCCCCGCGCCTGCATTGATACTGAGGGTGGCCCCACTCTGGTCGTAGGGACCTGACAACAATTGTTGCAATTCCCATTGATCGAGTTCGTGGCTCAAGTGGGTAAGGTTAGTCTGGGCCTCCTGGAGCAAAGCTGCATCGACTTCTAACTCCAACAGTTCCAGGATGGCCCTTGTATCGTCCAGGGTGGTTTGCCACTGCTGCGATCGCTGGACGTGGGCCTTGAGATCATTCAGTTCTTGCAAAATTGCCTGGGCACGGGCCTGGTCTTCCCATAAATCCGGCTGGGCAGCCGTTTGTTCTAAGTCCTGGATTTTGGCATTCAGGGCAGGCAAGTCAAAGATAGTCCTGGGCTTTGCCCAGGCGCTCAGCCAACAATTCGAGATCGCGTTTCAGATCTTGCGTTTCTAGCATGGTGTCAAACTCAATCACACTCACCCCCCTATGTTTCGGTACGATGGCAATCCCGATCGCGGGGAGCATCGACGGTTGGGAGGTTGTAGGGCTGATCTTAGCTCATTCGCTGTACGGAGTCGTCCCGCTCACCCTGAGCCTGTCGAAGGGGCCTGAAACCTATTTGTAACCCATCCCTTTCAGGCTGACAGACCACCAGGGAGCATCAGTAAATCCACGGGCGATCGCCCGTCACGGCCTCTCAGCGATCGCTGCTTTTCTCATAAATCTATACACCCCCAACCCTCGACTTTGGAACCTGATTGTCTGGAAATACCTGTCAAACAAAGCTTCTCGATGAATTTGCCGCCAGCCATTCATGTCAGACTTTTCTGAGTAAATTGTAAATTTTCGTAAAGAATCCTCGATTTCGTTAAGAAATGTTGCGGGTCGTGAATCTGGCTGCTAACGTCGGTAGATAGGTGACCTCAGGCTAGGTCCCTGGATGTTGATCGCAGCGAGGTGAATGACCGATGCGCTCACAAACAAATAGGTTCGGTTGCCTGAATCAGAATCGGGTTGACGACCTGGAATGGCGGGTCTGAACGACTGATTGCAATACCACCCCTGAGGAGGAGGTAACCCCATGTTCAAAGCCGCTACGATTTGCGATCGCCCAGCGATCGCTTAAGTTGATCGAGATCTTGCTGAATGCCCCACGGAAGGAACAGGTTCTCTTGAGGTAACCACACCTGTTCTTGATGAGCGGGCCGCTCAAAACGTTTTGGTGATGTCTTTTTATTTGCAGACTGGTTATTTGCAGACGGGGCCAGCTTTTTAGCCCGTTAACGTCAACTTTTTGCTAACCAACATCAAACCTGTCTGGCTACGCCCCCTCGGTGTGCTGCTCCCTGGCGACTAGGATGATCGGGGAGATCAGCCCAGGATGTAAGGAAGATGGTGCGTAGGCAGACCTCGCAATGGAGGTTACGTATGAATTTGCAAGGTAAAACGGCTCTGGTGACCGGAGCCTCACGCGGCATTGGACGGGCGATCGCCCTCGAATTAGCCCGCCAAGGCGTTCACCGTTTACTCCTGGTCGCACGGGACGGCCAACGGCTGGCGGAAGTCGTCACGGAAATCAAAAGGCTGGGGGTGGATGCGATCGCCCTGCCGCTAGATCTCACCCAACCGATCGAGACCCATACCACGATCTCGCGGGCTTGGCGGGACTATGGTCCCATTCACCTATTGGTTAATTCGGCTGGGGTGGCCCACCAGTCCAGTTTCCTCAAGACGCGGCTGCCCCAGGTTCAGGAGGAAATTGCGGTTAACCTCGTGGGTCTCTATACCATTACCCGCTTGCTGGCCCGCCGGATGGCTGCTCGTCGGGAGGGCCATATTGTCAACGTATCTAGCCTCATGGGTAAAGTGGCCGCACCCACAATGGCCACCTATTCCGCCACTAAGTTCGCGATCCTCGGCTTTACCCAGGCCCTCCGGGGGGAATTGGCCCCCTACAACGTCCACGTGTCCGCCCTGCTGCCCTCCCTCACGGATACCGATATGGTGCGGGATTTGCACTGGTTCCGCTGGGTCGTGCCGATGTCGCCGCAACAGGTGGCTAAGGCACTGGTGGCCGGTTTGAAGCGCGATCGCACGGAAATTCCGGTGGGTTGGCAAAGTCGCCTTGCCCTTTGGGCAAACCGTCTGGCCCCCTGGCTGGTGGAGCAGGTGGTGCATCGGGCAGCTCCATCTTCATTGGGTTAAATAACGATCGCGGACGATCCCGAAACTGTTACACTTTGTAATGGCTTCTTCCCGTAGCTATTTTGGGAACCCGGTCCTTGTGCAGTTTCGGTGTTCTCCCAGAATTCCAATCCTTACTATTAGCAAGCGAAAACCCATGATGGAGATTGGACAAACCGTAAAAGTACGTCGCGTCAGAGATCGGATTCCGGCGGAAGTGGTCAGCAAAATCAAGCAAAACCCTAAGGGCACTGTCCAGGGCTACAAGATGGTGGACGGGAGTGGTGTGGGTGTTGTCGTCCAGTTTGAGAGTGGCTTCTCGACCTGGTTTTTTGAGGACGAAGTGGAACGCGCCTAACGTTAAATACGCCTTTCTACGCCGATAAGCGATAACACCAGCACTCATGACCTTAATCCTGACATTCCTGGGTAAAGGGGGGACCGGGCGCACGACCGTCGCGATCGCGGCGGCGAAACGTCAGGCTGCTCAAGGCCAGCGCGTGCTGCTGGTGAGCCAGGATGCGAGTCCCGTCCTGCGCCTGCTGTTGGGGCCACTCCCCGACGGTCCTGAACCCCATGCCCTGACGGATCACCTGGAGGTGGTGCAATTTCAAAGTACCCACCTGCTAGAGCAGAGTTGGGAGACGATGAAGGAACTGGAGGCCCAACACGTGCGCACGCCCTTCTTTAAGGAGGTGTTTGGGCAGGAGTTGGGGATTTTGCCGGGGATGGACCAGGCGTTGGCCCTGAATGCACTGCGGGAATATGTGGAATCCGGACGCTATGACACGATCGTTTATGACGGGGCCGGGGATCTGACGACGCTGCGGATGTTCGGGATGCCTTCGATCCTCAGTTGGTATCTGCGGCGCTTCCGCACGGTGGTGAGCAACTCGGACCTGGCGCGGGCACTGTCGCCTTTCCTGCAACCAATATCGGCGGCCATCTTCCACAACATTACGCTTTCGAGCGATAACTTTGGCGAACCGACTAACCAGGTCAATGATCTCCTCGATCGCGGCAAGGCGGCCCTGGCTGATCCCCAGCAGGTCATTGCTTACCTAGTGACAACTGGGGACGCAGCGGCGATCGCGATGGCTCGCTACCTGTGGGGCAGTGCCCAGCAAATTGGCCTCACCGTGGGGGGGGTGATCCTGAATCAAGGCATTTCAGTCCCCGCCGCAACGCAACCGGAATTTTCCCCACTTCCCCTGAGTCACTTGCCCCAGCGCACAGGGGAAGATTGGCAGCCGTTGCTGGCAGCCCTACCCGATTTTGCCAACCCGGCTAGTGTTCCGGCTCCAATGAGTATTGATATCAGCGGGCGCAAGGTGAGTCTGTTTTTGCCCGGATTTGAGAAGAAGCAGGTCAAACTCACCCAGTATGGGCCAGAGATCACGATCGAAGCCGGTGACCAACGCCACAATGTTTTCCTGCCGCCAGAGTTAAGTGGTCGTCCCGTTGCGGGGGCCAAGTTCCAAGACGGCTATTTGATTATTTCTTTTGGATAATCTTTGGATAATCTTTCGTGAATAAAGCTTGTTTGTGTTTGCATTTCCTGGTGAATGTCCATGACTGATGTACGCCCCGAACCTCCCCCGATGACTGAAGCGAGTATGCCGTCCCCTGAACCCGAAACATCCGGCCAGGGCGCTAAGGCGCGGCAATTGCTGGGGATGAAGGGGGCCGCAGCGGGCGATCGCTCGATCTGGCAACTGCGGCTGCAACTGATGAAGCCGATCACCTGGATTCCCTTGATTTGGGGGGTGGTCTGCGGGGCGGCGGCTTCGGGGAACTATACCTGGAGTCTTGAGAATGTCCTGATCGCGGCGGCTTGTATGTTGCTGTCGGGGCCGCTGATGACGGGCTATACGCAAACGCTGAATGATTTTTACGATCGCGAGATTGATGCGATTAATGAACCCTATCGCCCCATTCCCTCCGGCGCGATTTCCGTACCCCAGGTGATCACCCAGGTATTGGTGCTGTTGGGCGTCTCGATGATCCTCGCCTTTGGTCTGGATCTATGGGCGGGTCATGCCTTCCCTTCGGTGGCCGCGATCGCGATCTTGGGGGGCTTTTTGGCCTTTATCTACTCAGCTCCGCCCCTCAAACTGAAGCAAAATGGTTGGTTGGGCAACTATGCCCTAGGGGCCAGCTATATTGCGCTGCCTTGGTGGGCAGGACAAGCCTTGTTTGGCCACCTGGATTGGCAAACAATGGTATTAACTCTGTTCTACAGTTTGGCCGGATTGGGGATTGCCGTCGTGAATGATTTCAAAAGTGTCGAGGGCGATCGCCAATTGGGGTTGAAATCCCTGCCGGTGATGTTTGGCATTACGGCGGCGGCCTGGGTTTGTGTGTTAATGATCGATGTGTTTCAGTTGGGGATTGCGGCGTATTTATTTAGCATTCAACAAAAAATCTATGCCGTTATCCTGATTTTGCTGGTGATCCCCCAGATCACCTTCCAGGATATGTACTTTCTCCGGAACCCATTAGAGAATGATGTAAAATACCAGGCCAGTGCCCAACCTTTCCTGGTCTTGGGAATGTTGGTGACGGCTTTGGCGATCGGTCATGCCGCATAAGGATACCGTTACTGGCGTCCCGATTGCGGCACTGCAAGGAGAGAAACAAACGGTAGGGAGTTTTTAGAAGCCCGATCGCAGAACTGCAAGAGGAAGCCCATGACTAAAGTCGGCCCCCGATTCAAAGTGAACTTGCCTTGGTCATTGCCCAAATCCTGGACCATTGAACCTCGGCAGTTGTCCCAAAGGCTGTTGGCGTGGGGCAGACATAGTGCAGCGATCGTACTCGTCTTGGGAATTGGGGCAACGCCCGTAGCGTTGCGGTGGTCCTGGATGCAGTTACAGGCGGATCTTCCCGATACCTCCGCAGTGCTGACCTATGTGCGGGATGGGACACTGACGATCGTGGCGGATGATGGTACGGTTTTGCACCAAATTGGCCCGCTGAGTCGGGAGCAACTCTCCCTGCGCCAGTTGCCGCCGCTGGTGGCCCAAGCCTTTATCGCGGCGGAAGATCGGCGGTTTTATGAACATGAAGGTGTCGATTACTGGTCGATCGTGCGGGCCGTCATTACCAATGCCCTGGCAGGAGAAGTCGTCGAGGGTGGTAGTACGATTACGCAACAGTTGGCCCGGATCGTCTACCTGGATCAGGAGAAAAGCCTGAACCGCAAATTCCGCGAAGCGCTCTTGGCCCAAAAACTAGAAGACGAGATCCCGAAAGCAGAGTTATTAGAGCGCTATATCAACCTCGTCTATCTGGGGTCCGGGGCCTATGGCGTTGCAGATGCGGCCTGGATCTATTTCAGTAAATCAGTAGACGAACTCACCCTGCCGGAAATAGCCATGATTGCGGGGATGCCGCCCGCGCCCAGCGTCTATTCACCCCTAGTAGACCCGATCGCCGCCCGACAACAACGCGATCGCGTCCTAGTCCGAATGGCCGAAGCGAAATTTATCACAAAAGCCGAAGCCGAAGCAGCGATGGCGGCCCCACTGCAACTCAATCCCGCCCCCCCCAAGCATTTCAACAGTCAAGCGCCCTACTTCACCAGCTACGTCCAGAAAGAAATGGCCCGTTACCTCACCCCAGAGCAGATTGAGGTAGGCGGGTTGACGGTGGAGACGACGCTGAATGCCGAGTGGCAGGAACAGGCTGAGAAAGTCGTGGCGGACGCGATCGCCCTGGATGGTCCGGCGGAGGGGTTTAAGCAGGCAGCCCTAGTGGCGATCGACCCCCGCACCGGGGAAATTAAATCGCTAGTAGGAGGAGCAGACTTCAGCAACAGCCAGTTTGACCGGGCCACCCAAGCGCAGCGACAACCTGGATCGACGTTCAAGACGTTTGTTTACGCGACGGCGATCGCCACAGGGAAATCCCCCAACCAGGGCTATGAGGATGCCAGTTACCGGATTGATGGCTACGAGCCACAGAACTATGGCCGGACGTTCCGGGGGTGGGTGTCCCTCCGGGAAGCACTGACAGCCTCGATCAACGTAGTAGCCGTCAAAGTACTAGTAGACGTAGGGTTTGAACCCGTCATTAACCTGGCCAAAGCAATGGGCATTGAATCCCCCCTAGCCCCCACCTACTCCCTGGCCCTAGGGGCCTCAGAAGTGAACCTGCTGGAATTGACCAGTGCCTACGGGACGCTGGCGAACCAGGGGAAACACATCCCCGTCCACGGGATTCGGCGGATTACCAACTGGCGCGGCGAAGTCCTCTTTGATGCCAATGCAACCCTCAAGCCGAAACAAGCCCTGGATGCAGATACCGCCGCGATCGTCACCTGGATGTTGGAATCCGTTGTCCAGGGGGGCACTGGGCGGGCAGCGGCACTGGGGCGACCCGTCGCCGGGAAAACCGGCACATCGGAAAAAGCGCGGGACCTGTGGTTTGTGGGCTATATTCCCCAACTGGTAACCGGAGTCTGGCTCGGCAACGACGACAACGCCCCCACCTATGGCAGCAGCGGCACCGCCGCCTACAACTGGCGGTTATTTATGGAGCCGATCGTCCGGGATATGCCCGTTGCCGAATTCCCCAGTTTACCGCCCCTGGAAGGGCGACAAGCCACCATCAAGGCCCAACCCGTGCGCGGGCGGACGACGGCAGCGACGAACAAACCTGCCGAAACCAGCGACTATCCTAACGACTATCGCGACGATACCTACTACGAGGAACGCAGTCGCCAGGAAACAACACCGTCGGACGCGCCGGATACAGAGGCTGGCCGGGAAGAGGTTTGGGAAGAGGCCCCCGCACGACGGGAATCGGCTCCGGCCTCACCAACCTATGAGGCTCCAGTGGAATCAGTAGCCCCACCCCCGGTGCCCGCCGATCCCCCACCCCCATCGGAACCTGCCGTCAGCGATCCGGGGTCATACGAGGTGCCCAGCTACTATGAAGCGGCTCCCCCACCCCCGCCGGAACCAGCGGCTGCACCCCAAATGATTGAGTAGTTTTACCCCTATGCCTGTGTTAACC